>NZ_JBKJFM010000179.1:0-11110 GCF_046614825.1 Streptomyces nanhaiensis | reverse complement strand
GCACCGCGCCCGACCTGGCCGAACTGCTGCCGCAGTGGCTGGCCGCCGCGTGCGCCCAGGGCTACCGCGCCCCGGCCGAACTGCTGCCCGCCCTGCTGTACGCGGCCCGCGCCCGCACCGATCTGCGTGCCCGTGCGCTCGACCTGGGCGGGCCGCGGGCCCTGTGGCTGGCGCGGTTCAACCCGGACTGGCGGTTCGCGCTGCGCGGCCGCTCCGGGTACGGCTCCGGCCCGCCGCGGGCGGACGAAGCCGCCGTACGGCGGCTGTGGGAGGAGGGCCTGTTCGCCGAGCGGTCGGCGCTGCTGCTGTCCCTGCGGCGCCGTGATCCGGCGGCGGCCCGCGAACTGCTGGCCGGAACCTGGGCCGCGGAGCGGGCCGAGGACCGGCTGATGTTCCTGGACTCGCTGCGCGAGGGCCTGTCACCGGGGGACGAGGAGTTCCTGGAGCGCGCGCTGGACGACCGCAGCCGCAACGTCCGGGCCACCGCCGCCGAGCTGCTGTCGGCCCTGCCCTCCTCCGCGCTCGCGGCGCGGATGGCGGTCCGGGCGCGCTCCTGCGTCGCGCTGGACCGCACCGGCCGGATGGACCGGCTGGTGGTCGAGGCGCCGTACGAGTGCGACCCGGGCATGCGGCGCGACGGCGTGGCGCCCGGGGCGCCCCCGGGCCGCGGCGAGCGTTCGTGGTGGCTGACCAAGGTGGTGGAGGCCGCGCCGCTCGACACCTGGCCGGCCCATCTGGGCGGCCGTACACCCGCCCAGATCACGGCGCTGCCGGTCGCCGACGACTGGGAGGCGGACCTGCACGCCGCCTGGGCGCAGGCCGCCGTGCGCCAGCGGAACGCCGCGTGGGCGCGGGCGCTGCTGAGGAAGCCGTCCGTCCCGATGGCCGCGGCCCCGGGCGATCCGGCGAGACTGCTGGCGGTGCTGCCGGCCGGGGAGCGGGCGGAGTGGGCGGCGGAGTTCATAGCCGCCCACGGCCTGTCCGAGGCGTTCCGGGTGCTGGGCGTCTGCGCGGTCCCCTGGGCCGAGCCACTGGGGCGGGCCGTGGTGGACGCGCTGGAGATCGCCCGGGACGCGGGCAGTTATCCGTGGAGCTTCAGCGGGGTGCTGGGCCTGGCCGAGCGCTGCCTGGATCCGGGCGGGGCCGACCGCCTCGCCCCGCTGGCCGCGGTCCCGGACGAACCGGAGGACGGCTCACCGGGCGCGGGCGGCTACTGGGCGGAGGCGTTCCAGCGGCTGGTGGCCACGCTCCGCCTCCGCGCCACGATGCTCGCGGAGCTCGAGCCGCCGGGGGACGGCGGCCCCGCGCGGGGCCGGGCAGCGGCGGACGGCTTATGAGACGCGCCCGCCCACCGCCCCGGCCGCGGGCGTGCCCGGCGTACCGGGTCCCGGGAGGGCGCCCCGGGACCCGGCCGGAGCTCCACCAGAGCTCCACCGGCCCCCGTCCGGGGCCCGGCCCGTACGCCGACTCGTGCCCCGGCCCGTACGCCGCCCGGCGTCAGGCCGCCACGGAACGCACGTGGGAGCGCACCCACTCCACCACCTCGCCGGTGGGCGCGCCCGGGGTGAAGATCGCCGCGACGCCCTGCTCCTTGAGCGGGGGGATGTCGTCCTCGGGGATGATGCCGCCGCCGAAGACCTTGATGTCCTCGGCGTCGCGCTCCCGCAGCAGCTCCAGGACCTTGGCGAAGAGCGTGTTGTGGGCGCCGGAGAGGATGGACAGGCCGATCGCGTCGGCGTCCTCCTGGATCGCGGTGTCCACGATCTGCTCGGGCGTCTGGTGCAGGCCGGTGTAGATGACCTCCATACCGGCGTCGCGCAGCGCCCGTGCGATCACCTTGGCGCCGCGGTCGTGGCCGTCGAGACCCGGCTTGGCGATCACCACGCGGATCGGACCCGACACACCCATCACTGCCTCCCATAACGACTGCGGCCCGGCTGGTCCGCCCGACCATCTGTCAGCGGGCGGTTACCCGGTGAACGAACGTTATCGCCAGCATCCCCCACCCGGCAGTTCCACGGTAAGCAGGGAGGGGGAAATCACACGGAACACCGGCCGTCACGGCCGGGTCCCCGGGGCGGAACCGGCGGTGACCCCCGGGCGGCCCGCGGCCCCGCGATCCCGCGATCCGCGTCCACTCTGCATCAGGTCCCCTCTCGGGGGGCATACGACCACATATGTCCGGCGCGTGCCACCGGGGAGGAGGTCACCGGCCATGAGGGTCACCAGGGCGCTGCCCTTCTCTTCCGGCTCGTTCCTCGACGCCCTGCCGCTGTCCCTGATCCCCTTCGCCCCGCGCGAACTGCGGGCCGCCGCACTGGAGGCCGCCTCCCTGGCGAGCCGCACCCTGCTCTACCCCGCGGGCATGGCGCAGGAACGGTACGCACCTGCTCCGCAGGCGGGCGGGGGCGGGGAGGACGAGCGGGTGCGCCCGGGCTCCCCGCCCGGAGGGGGGCAGGGGAAGGGGCGCGCCGGCGAGACGGAGAGCCGCGCGGGGGAGAACTGCCCGCCCGTACTGCTGCTGCACGGCTTCATCGACAACCGCTCGGTGTTCACCCTGCTGCGCCGCTCACTGGTGCGCAACGGCTGGCGCGACATCCGCGCCTTCAACTACTCCCCTCTCACCTGCGACGTCCGCTGCGCCGCGGAGCGCCTCGCGGAGTGCGTCGAGGAGGTCTGCGGGAGCACCGGCCGCCGCCGCATCGACGTGGTCGGACACAGCCTGGGCGGACTGATCGCCCGCCACTACGTCCAGCGGATGGGCGGTGACGCCCGCGTACGCACCCTGGTGACCCTGGGCACCCCGCACTCCGGGACGCGGGTGGCGCCGCTGATGTCGGCCCACCCGATCGTGCGTCAGCTCCGGCCGGACTCCGATGTGATCGAGGAGCTGGCGGGCCCCGCGCCGGGCTGCCGCACCCGCTTCGTGGCCTTCTGGAGCGATCTGGACCAGCTCATGGTGCCCGTCGAGACCGCCCGGCTCGACCATCCCGACCTGGACTCCCGCAGCGTGCGCGTGAGCGGCCTGGGGCATCTGACACTTCCCGCGCACTGGGAGGTCGCCGCCGGGATCCGGCGGGAGCTGGCCGCGGGGGCGCCGCGCCGGGGGGAACGGGCGGAGCGGACGGACCGGGGATCCGCCGGGGCCGCCTGACCGGCCCCGGCCCGCGGCCCTCTCCGCCGCGGCGTCCCCGGACAGCCCCTCGCCGGACTCACCGGACCCACCGGACTCGCCGGTCCCCACTCACCGGCCCCCCGCGTCCCGCGTCCCCGTATCCGCGCATCTGCGTATCCCCGCACGGGAATTCACGGGCTTCCGCCGCCGGTTCGGCGCTTTCCGGAGCCCGCCTTATTCGAACTTATTTCGAACGCGCGGCCAAGTACTGATCCGTAGTCCACCGAAAGGCGACCGAATGCCCGTTTCCCGGCCGTCCGAAACCTGCCGAAGATTGTCGCCGTCGCATACCGCCGGGTACAGTCGCCGCACTGCTCCGCCCCTGTCGTCGAGGCGAAAGAGAAGTTGGTGGTGAACGACCGTCACCTGTCGGGAGTCTCGACCCCCGCCGATTCCCCCGCCGACTCCTCGTACGGTTCCTACAGCTCTCCGTACGACCAGTCCGCCTACGGCTACCAGGGTTCACAGGACGCCCCGTACGGCTACGTCACCGGCACCTCCGACGCGTTCGGCACCGCGTACGGCGACGGCGACCCCCTCTTCGGGGCGTTGCCGGGCGACGCCTCCCAGGCCCCCGCCGACCAGCGGTTCCCCTCGGGCGACGGCTGGGCCGGGGACACCGGCCAGCACGCCGCGTACGACGGCTACACCACCGCCTCCTGGACGCAGGCCCCGGCGCAGCCCGCCGACTCCCCGGACGGCGGCGGCCACGGCTGGACGGAGACCGGCTACGGCACGGGCGTCCACACCGGCCAGGCGGTCTCCCCCGAGGCCGCCTGGACTGGGGACACCGGGCAGCACGCCGCGTACGACGGCTACCCCGCCGCCTCCTGGGACGACTCCGGCTCCTACCCCGCGGTGGAGCCCGAGACCGAGACCGGCGGCGGCCAGGCCTACGGCGAGTACGGCCGGCACTCCGAGTACGGCGAGTACGGCGAGTACGCCGAATACCCCGAGTACGGCACCCGCTCCTCCGCCGACACCGACGGGACCGGCGCCTTTCCCGCGCCCGAACCCGAACCCGGTGCCGGACCCGCCGAGTCCGCCGATTCCACCGGCCCCACGGAGCGGCCCGGCGCCTCCGAACCCTTCGACCTCCCCGGCCCGGCCCGGCCGGAGGAGCACGAGGAGGGTTCGCGGAGGCCCGGGCCGCCGGTACGTCCGGCCGGCTCGCGCCGCCGCCGCTCCGCGCGGCCGAAGCGCTCGGCGCTGCTCACCGTCGCCGTGCCGTCCGTCTGCGTCATGGGCGTGACCGCCGTGGCCGCCGCCTCCGTCAGCGGCGTCGGCGACGAGGCCGAGGAGACCGCCGCCCAGGCCGCCCCCGACACCGCCGCCTCCGCGGTCAAGTCCCAAGCGGCCAACAGCAAGCTCGACACCCAGCTCGCCGGGCTCTCCGACGAGGCCGAGGGCTTCGCCGACCGGGCCAGCCGCACCCAGGAGCGCATCGACCTCAAGGAGCGCCAGGAGGCGGAGCGCAAGCGCAAGGAGGCCGAGGCGGCGCGCAAGGAGGCGATGCGCCCCAAGTTCGCGCTCCCGGTGGCCCAGCAGGGGCTCAGCGCGTACTACGGGCAGGCCGGCATCAACTGGATGTCGCTGCACACGGGCCTGGACTTCCCCGTCAGCTACGGCACCCCGGTCATGGCCGCCACCGACGGCACGGTCAGGACCCAGTGGAACAGCGCCTACGGCAACATGGCGATAGTGACCGCGCCCGACGGCACCGAGACCTGGTACTGCCACCTGAGCAGCACCCGGATCCGCTCCGGCTACGTCAAGGCCGGCGACACCATCGCCTACTCCGGCAACTCCGGGAACTCCACAGGTCCCCACCTGCACTTCGAGGTGCGGCCGGCCGGCGGCGCGGCCATCGACCCGCTGCCCTGGTTCCGCGCCCAGGGCCTCGACCCCACCTGATCCCGCCCGACCCCGCTTCCGGCTGCGCCGGAAGCCGCCCCGCGCCCCGGACCCGTCCCGGCCGACGCCCCGTCGGCCGGGGTCAGGCCTTCCTCAGAGCTTCTCCACCGGGGCGTACCGCAGCAGCAGCCGCTTCGGCTTGTCGCCGCCGAAGTCGATCGTCGCCTCCGCGTTGTCCCCGCTGCCCTTCACGGCCACGACCCTGCCCAGCCCGAAGCTGTCGTGCGTCACCCGGTCCCCCACCTCCAGTGCGACGACCGGGCGGTCCTGGGCCCGGCCCGTGGCGAAGCCGCTCGGACCGCGCCGCCGCGACGCCGCCGGTCCCGGCGGGAACGACGACGACAGCGAGGACGACAGGGAGGACGCCGTCGACGACAGCCCGCCGGCGCCGCTCCCCCGGCCTCCGCCCGGGGCGGCCATCGGCCCCGTGCGCTTCCACTCCAGGTACTGCTCCGGGATCTCCTCCAGGAAGCGGGAGGGCGGGTTGTAGGCGGGCTGCCCCCATGCGCTGCGCATCGCCGAGCGCGTGAGGTAGAGCCGCTCGCGCGCCCGCGTGATGCCGACGTACGCCAGCCGCCGCTCCTCCTCCAGCTCCTTGGTCTTGCCCAGGGTCCGCATGTGCGGGAAGACGCCGTCCTCCATCCCCGTCAGGAAGACGACCGGGAACTCCAGGCCCTTGGCGGTGTGCAGCGTCATCAGCGTCACCACGCCCGAGCCCTCGGTGTCCTCGTCCGGGATCTGGTCCGAGTCGGCGACGAGGGCCACCTGCTCCAGGAACTCCGCCAGCGTGCCCGGATTCTCCCCGCGCTCCTGCTCGAACTCCAGCGCCACGGCGGCCAGTTCCTGGAGGTTCTCCACGCGGGTCTCGTCCTGCGGATCGGTGGAGGCCTGAAGCTCCGCCAGGTAGCCGGTGCGCTCCAGCACCGCCTCCAGCACGGTCGCCGGCCCGGCGCCGGACTCCACGACCGTCCGCAGGTCGTCCATCAGCGCGTTGAAGCGCTTGACGGCGTTGGCCGAGCGGGCGGCCATGCCGTACGCCTCGTCGACGCGGCGCAGCGCCTGCGGGAAGGTGGTCTTCTCGCGCAGCGCCAGCGCCTCGATCATCGCCTCGGCCCGGTCGCCGATGCCCCGCTTGGGGACGTTGAGGATGCGGCGCAGCGGCACGGCGTCCTCGGGGTTGGCCAGCACCCGCAGGTACGCCAGGACGTCGCGGACCTCCTTGCGCTCGTAGAAGCGCACTCCGCCGACGACCTTGTAGGGCAGGCCGACCCGGATGAAGACCTCCTCGAAGACACGGGACTGCGCGTTGGTGCGGTAGAAGACGGCGACGTCGCCCGCCTTCGCCTCGCCCGCGTCCGTCAGCCGGTCGATCTCCTCGGCGACGAACTGCGCCTCGTCGTGCTCGGTGTCGGCCACGTAGCCCGTGATGCGGGCCCCGGACCCGGCCTCGGTCCACAGGTTCTTCGGGCGGCGGTTCTCGTTCCGCTCGATGACGGCGTTGGCGGCCGACAGGATGGTCTGGGTGGAGCGGTAGTTCTGCTCCAGCAGGATGGTGGTCGCGTCCGGGTAGTCCTCCTCGAACTGGAGGATGTTGCGGATGGTGGCGCCGCGGAAGGCGTAGATCGACTGGTCGGCGTCGCCCACCACGCACAGCTCGGCGCGCCCGCCGCCGGCCGCGCCCCCCTCGTCGCCGTCCACGCCCACCAGCTCCCTGATCAGGGTGTACTGGGCGTGGTTGGTGTCCTGGTACTCGTCGACCAGCACGTGCCGGAAGCGGCGGCGGTAGTGCTCGGCGACGTCGGGGAACGCCTGGAGCAGGTGGACCGTCGTCATGATGATGTCGTCGAAGTCCAGGGCGTTGGCCTCCCGCAGCCGCGCCTGGTACATCGCGTACGCCTGGGCCAGCGTCTTCTCGAAACCGTCGGACGCCCTGGCCGCGAAGTCCTCCTCGTCGACCAGTTCGTTCTTCAGGTTCGACACCTGCGCGCTGAACGACTTGGGCGGGAATCGCTTGGGATCCAGGTCCAGGTCCCGGCAGACCAGCGCCATCAGACGGCGGGAGTCGGCGGCGTCGTAGATCGAGAAGCTGGAGGTGAAGCCGAGCTTCTTGCTCTCGCGCCGCAGGATGCGCACGCACGCGCTGTGGAAGGTGGAGACCCACATCGACTGGGCGCGCGGGCCGACCAGCTCCGCCACGCGCTCCTTCATCTCGCCCGCGGCCTTGTTGGTGAAGGTGATCGCGAGGACCTCCCCGGGGTGGACGCCGCGTGCGCCCAGCAGGTGCGCGATGCGGTGGGTGAGCACCCGCGTCTTGCCCGACCCGGCGCCCGCGACGATCAGCAGGGGCGAGCCGGTGTGCACCACGGCCGCGCGCTGCTGGTCGTTGAGCCCCTCCAGCAGGGCGGCCGGATCGACGACGGGACGGGCCGCGCCGTTGCCGTAGTAGGCGTCGCGCGCCCCGCCTGCGCCGAAGGCGCCCGCGAAGAGGTCGTCGGGGACGTCGTCCTCCGGCGGTGCGGACGCCTCCTCCGGCGGGGGCGGCGGCTCCTCGTCCCCGGAGGGCTCGAGGTCGGCCAGGAAGCTGTCGTCGAAGAGGCTGCTCATCGCCGTCGAGTCTAGGACGCCGCGCCCGCGGCCGGGGCGGCCCTCCTAAGATGGCGGGCATGACCGACGCCCCCGCGCCCCGTCCCCGTCCCGGCTCGGAGCTGCGCGCCGGGCACACCGACCGAGAGGCGGTGGCCGAGCGGCTGCGCGAGGCCGCCGGCGACGGCCGCATCGACCTGGAGGAGCTGGACGAGCGGCTGGAGAAGGCGTTCGCCGCCAAGACCTACGGCGAACTGGAGGCACTGGTCGCGGACCTGCCCGGCCAGGACGCGGCGGGCCTGGCCCCGAGCGCTCAGGAGCCGCTGGCGCTGAGGACGGTCGCCGGTGACATCCGGCAGGACGGCCACTGGGTGGTGCCGGAGCGGGTCACCGCCAAGACCACGCTGGGTCGGATCGTGATCGACTTCACGCGGGCGGAGTGCCGCCACCGCGAGGTCCGTCTGGAGCTCGACGCGGGAATGGGCGAGATCAGGGTCGTCGTGCCGCGCGGCTGGACGGTGCGGGCCGAGGAGGTGACCTCCGGGATGGGCTCCGTGCGGAACCGGGCCACCGAACCGCCCGTGCCCGGGATGCCGGTGCTGCGGATCAGCGGCGGCTCCAAGGTGGGGACGATCGTCGTGCGCCACCCGTACCGCTGGCCCGGGCGCCGCTCCCGCGACTGAACGCCGCCCCCGGAGCGGCCGGGTCCGGCGGCGGGAGCCCGAAACGGACGATAACCGACCGATAACGAATCGGTTTCGGGATATACCGAACACCAGCCTTCACAGGAGCCCCACCGGTGCTCTACGGTCCAGCGTCAGGCGGCCCGGACCCCTCGCCGGCGACAGCGTCGGCACGGGCGGCCTCCGCCGAGCCCGGCCGTGCGGCCGGGGCCGGGGACCCACTCCCCATGGGGTGAATCGGGCCCGCGGGCCCGTAGGGCGGACTTCCGACGCCCGAACCCGTCAGCTAACCCGGTAGGCGGTGTTCCACGGAAGGAGCGCTCGCCTTGGCGTCGCACCGCAGACCGCGCACCCCCCTGCTGTCCCCCGCCTCCCGTCGCGGAGCGGTCGGGCTCACCACCGCGGCCATCGCCTCCGCGACCCTTCTCTCCCAGGGCCCCGCCCAGGCCGCGCCCGAGGACGACCGGCCCTCGATCGAGGAGGTCCGCGAGCGGGTGGACGCGCTCTACCGGGAGGCGGGCAGCGCGACGCAGAAGTACAACGCGGCCAGGGAGAAGGCGGACGAGCAGCGCGAGGAGGTCGACCGGCTCCTCGACGAGGCCGCCGAGCGCGCGGACAGGCTCAACGACGCCCGCCGGAAGCTGGGCGGCTACGCCACCGCGCAGTACCGCGGCGGAGGGGTCTCCGACACCGCGGTGCTGCTCCTGTCCGACGACCCCCAGGACTTCTTCGGCCGCAAGCACCTGATGGACCGGATAACCGACCGCCAGCGGCAGGCCGTCGACGACTACCGGGACGAGCAGCGCGCGGCTCGGAAGAAGCGCTCGGAGGCGTCGGCGAGCCTGGCCGAACTCACCGACGCGCAGAAGGAATTGGCGGACAGCAAGAAGACCGTCCAGGGCAAGCTGGCGCAGGCCCGGAAACTCCTGTCGGAGCTGACCGCCGAGGAGAAGGCGCGCCTGGCCGCGCAGGAGCGCAGGCGGCAGGAGGAGGCCCGCCGCAAGGCGGCCGCCGCCGCCGAGCGCGAGAGGCAGGCCGAGGCCGAGGCCGCCGCCGAGCGCGAGGAGCGGGCCGGGACGCCGGCGGACAGCGGCACGGACACCGGCGGCGGCACGGACACGGGCACGGACAGCGGCGGCACGGACACCGGGACCGGCGGCACCGCGGACGACTCGTACACCGCGAAGGCCCAGAAGGTGCTCGCCTTCGCCGAGGCCCAGCTCGGCAAGCCGTACGTCTGGGGCGCCACCGGCCCCAACTCCTACGACTGCTCGGGGCTGACCCAGGCCGCCTGGCTCAGCGCGGGCGTCTCACTGCCGCGCACCACCTACGACCAGGTGGACGCGGGCACCCGGATCGCCGAGGCCGACATGCGGCCGGGTGATCTGGTCTTCTTCTACGACGACATCAGCCACGTCGGCATCTACGCGGGCGGCGGCCAGATGATCCACGCGCCGAAACCGGGCGCCGAGGTGCGCTACGAGTCCGTCGACCACATGCCCTTCCACAGCGCGGTCCGGCCGGCCTGAGTCGGTCACCCGGACTGCCTGCGGGCGGGCGGCCGTGCCTGCGCACCGCCGTCCGCCCGCCGCCGGCCGTCCGGGTGACCGACTACGTCCACATGACGGCGATGAAGATGTTGGCGACGGTGAGCAGGCCGATGGTGCCGAACAGCGGCGCGGGCAGCCGCTCCTCGTCCCGCTTGACGTAGACCAGGCCGAGGATCACCACCAGCAGGGTGAGCTTCACACCGATCTTGATGTGGTTGACGGTCTGGCCGTCCGCCTCGTTCAGGCCCACCAGGGCCACGCCCGTCACCAGCATGGTGAGGGCTCCGTGCAGCATCGCCGGGACGATGCGGGCCTCGCCGGCGCCCATGGCCTTCATCTGGGTCATGAAGCCGCCGAGCAGGGCGCCGATGCCGACTATGTGCAGGCCGACGAAGAAGTGGGTGAGTGCCTCCATGGCACGCGAGCGTATCCGGGGGTCGTCGGCCTCCCTCGGCCAGGGCGCTCTTCGGCGCCCGCCGCTCCCGCCGCTCCGGCAGCGCACCGCGGACCCGCCGGGGGGAGACCGGCCGGGGAAACGGCCGAGGAAACGGCCGGGGGGAGACGAGCCCGGCCTCCGTCACCCTCGGGTGGCACACCGTCCGCCGGGGCGGCTCACTCGTCCGGGTGGTGAACACGCGGCGCCCCTGGGGGCGCCCCTCCTCTCCCCCACCGCCGCGAACCGGCTCCCGCGCCCGGGAAGACGGGCCGGAAGCGGGCCGGGAGCGGGCCGGGGAACATGTCGGGAACACCGCCCCGGCCCCCTGCCCGTAGGGCACAATTCCCTCCCGTTGCCGAAGAGTCGGCGGCTCGGGGAGAGCCGGGGAGAGGTGGGTCGACAGTGGCCGTGGACACGGCGCGGGGCGGCGGTACGGCGAGCGCGCCCCCGGGAGGGACGGCGAGGCCGTCCGGCGCGGCGGGCGGCGCTCCGCCGCCGGCCGGGCACGGCGGCTGCGCCTGCACGGACTGCCCGCACGGGGTGCGGGAGGGCCGCCGCCGCGCGGAGGCGGGCGGGCTGGCGGCGGTGTACGAGGGGACGATCCCCACGCCCGAGGACGTGGCCGGGCGCCTGGTCGCCCTGACCCGGACCCTGCGGGGGGCGGCCGACGAGGGCGACGAGGCGCCCCGCCCCGGCCACGAGGTCACCCGCCCGTACGCCGGTTTCCTCCGGCAGGTGGCCGCCGCCCTGGACGCCTACGGGCGCACGG
>NZ_JBKJFM010000178.1:0-11201 GCF_046614825.1 Streptomyces nanhaiensis | reverse complement strand
CTGAGCCGCCGGGACCGGGCCTCCACCGGAGCCGGCCGGGCCCGCCCGCCTGGGCGGGCCGCCCGGCCGCCGCCCGTCCGGGGGTCAGCCCCGGTCGAGCAGCATCACGGCCACGTCGTCCGTCAGCTCGTCGCCGTTCAGCTCCCGCACCTCGGCCAGGACGGCGTCCAGCAGTTCCTCGCCGCGCAGCCCGGCGGCCATCCGGTGCCCGACGATCCCGAGCATGCCCTCCTGGCCCAGGCGCTGCTCGCCCTGGCCGATCCGGCCCTCGATCAGCCCGTCGGTGTACATCATCAGGCTCCACGAGCCGCCCAGCTCCACCTGGGTGCGAGGCCAGCGGGCCTTCGGCAGCACGCCAAGCGCCGGGCCGCCGCCCTCCTCGTGGTGCGGCAGCAGCCGCGGGCCGCGCCCGCCGCCCGCCACCAGCGGCGCGGGATGCCCGGCCAGGCACAGCCCGGCCCGCCGGCCGTCCGGCGCGATGTCGACGGTGCACAGCGTGGCGAAGATCTCGTCGCTGGAGCGCTCGTGCTCCAGCACCCGCTGGAGGGTGCCCAGGAGCTGGTCGCCGCAGAGCCCGGCGAAGGTCAGCGCCCGCCAGGCGATCCGCAGCTCCACCCCCAGCGCCGCCTCGTCCGGGCCGTGCCCGCACACATCGCCGATCATGGCGTGGACGGTCCCGTCCGCGGTGCGCACGGTGTCGTAGAAGTCGCCGCCGAGCAGCGCCCGGGAGCGTCCGGGCCGGTAGCGGGCGGCGAACCGCAGCTCCGAGCCGTCCAGCAGCGGGGTGGGCAGCAGCCCGCGCTCCAGCCGGGCGTTCTCCTGGGCCCGCAGCCGCGACTCGGTGAGCTGCCGCTGGGCCAGGTCCGCACGCTTGCGCTCGACCGCGTAGCGGACGGCCCGGCTCAGCACCCGGCCGTCCAGCTCGTCGCGGAAGAGGAAGTCCTGCGCCCCGACGCGTACGGCCTCGGCCGCGCGCTCGGCGTCGTCCTCGGCGGTGAGCGCCAGCACCGCGTGCCGGGGCGCCAGCCGCAGCACCCGGCGCAGTATGTCCAGCTCGTCCCCGCCCTCCTCCTGCGCGCCCCCGGCGGTGCTGCCGTCGGAGAGCGCCAGGTCGAGCAGGATGCAGTGGACGTCGTCGGTGAGCAGCCGCTCGGCCTCGGTGAGGTTGCGGGCGGTACGGACCCTCACCCGGCCCCCGGAGGCGTCGAGCAGCTCGGGGATGGCCAGGGAGCCCGCCGGGTCGTCCTCGATGACGAGCAGGGTCAGCCCACCGGGGGACCCGGCGGAACCGGGAGGACCGGAAGGACCGGGGGAACCGGCCCTCGGACCGGCGGACTGCCGCGGCAGCGCCACGGTCATCACCTCGTCGCCCATCGATACGGGCATGCCGAATTCCTCTTCCCTCCCCCCGAGGGCACACAGGCGTCAGGGTGGAGACGCCCCGGGCGACCATAGCGGCCCCGGGGCCCTGCACGGAATGCCTTGTGGCATATGCCAAATGGCCGACGGGTAACCAACCGAGACAGTCTACGCGTCAGGCCGCACCACACCGAGGATCGGCAGCGAGCCCGCACCGGCGGTGGTGATCTGCCGGCCGGTCCGCGGCGCGTGGACCATCACGCCGTCGCCGACGTACATGCCGACATGACTGGCGTCACGCTTGTAGACGATCAGGTCGCCCGGGCGCATGTCGGTGATGTCCACCCGCGGCAGCAGCCTCCACTGCTCCTGCGAGGTGCGCGGAATCCGCAGGCCCGCCGCCTCCCAGGCACGCAGTGTCAGACCCGAGCAGTCGAAGGTGCCCGGACCCTCGGCACCCCACTCGTAGTCCTTGCCGATCTGGGCCATGGCGTACTTGAGGGCCTTCCCGCCGCGCGCCGAAGCCCGCTGGTCGATCTCCTCCAGCACACCGGACTCCAGCCAGCGCGCCTGCCGGGCCCAGGCCGCCTCGTCCTCCAGCTCCCGCAGCCGCTCCAGCTCGTCGGCCTCCAGCCGCGACTCCAGCTTCTCGGCCTTCGCCAGCTCGGCCTCGACGTCCTTCTTCGCCCCGGCCTTCCGCCTGCGGTCCGCCTCCAGCTTCGCCCACCGGCCGGTGGCCTCGTCCGCGTACTCGTCCAGGTCCTCGTTGGCCGTCCGCAGCTTCGCGATCACCCCCCTGGCCGCCCGGTCGCCCTTGCGGAGCAGGCCGAGGTCGCGCAGGAAGTCCTCCGGATCGCCGTCGAGGACCAGCCGCGCGGAGGGCGGCAGACCGCCGCCGCGGTACTGCGCGCGGGCCATCGCCCCGGCCCGGTCCGTCAGATCGTCCAGCTGCCCCCGGGTCCGCACGATCGCCCGGGCCAGCCGTACGATCTCGCGCCGCTGCCTCTCGGCCCGCTCGTCGGCCGCGTTGTACTCCTCGGTGGCCGATTCCGCCCTGTCGTGGAGCTTCTCGATCTTCTTGCGGAGCTCCTCCAGGCGCGCGGCGGAGCCCTCGCCGGAGTCCTCGCCCGGCTGCCCGGCCTCCCCGCCCTCCGGGATCGGCAGCGAGGGCGACGGCGAGGCCTGGGCGCCGGTCCTCCCCCTCGCGTCCGGCCCGCCCGGTTCCGCCCGGGCCGCTCCCGCCGGCACCACCAGCAGCGCGAACTGCGCGCACACGAGCGCGCAGACGGCCGCCCCCACGGACACGGCCCCCGCCGACGGCCTTCCACGGCGTGCCGTACCGGCGCCGCCCCCCTGCCCTTCCACGCGTCTCCCTTCCACGCACGCCACACGGTCCCTACCCGCGCGTAACGATTCCCAGCCGGGGATGGTGCCACGTCGGCCACTTCGGCAACAGAGGGCACGGCCGGCCCGCGCCGGCCGCGCACCGGCAGCCGCACCGGCGGCCTCGTCAACTGCACCGTCCGCCGAGGTTCACCTCTCGTTCACTCTCGGCCGCCGGGCGCTTCACCTGTCCTGCCTAATTTCGGCCTCATGGGGAGCGCGCCCGGTCGCCGGCGGACGCGGACCGCCCCGCATGCTGAATGACGAGACCCGGACACACCTCACCGCTTGCCGTCCCCACCGGCGGGCCCCAGGAAGGAACTGAACGAAGTGAAGCTTCAGCCCACCAACCGGCTCCGCACGCTCGCCATCGGCGCCGCCGTGGTTTCCAGCGCACTGGTCCTGAGCGCCTGCGGCTCGGACGACAACACCGGGGGCGGCAACGAGGGCGGCGGCGCCAAGGCCGCCGGCAACATCAAGTGCGACGGCGAGGGCAACCTCCTCGCGTCCGGCTCCAGCGCCCAGAAGAACGCGATGGACATCTGGGTCAAGAACTACCAGGCGGCCTGCGAGGGCTCCGCGGTCAACTACAAGCCCACCGGCTCCGGCGCGGGCATCCAGGAGTTCCTCCAGGGCAAGACCGGCTTCGCCGGCTCCGACTCGGCCCTGAAGGAGGAGGAGGTCGAGCAGTCCAAGAAGGTCTGCGAGGGCGGCCAGGGCATCAACCTGCCGATGGTCGGCGGCCCGGTGGCCGTCGGCTACAACCTGGCCGGCGTGGACGACCTGGTCCTGGACGCCGAGACCATCGCCAAGATCTTCGACTCGAAGATCACCCAGTGGGACGACGAGGCGATCAAGAAGCTGAACCCGGACGCCAAGCTGCCGTCCACCAAGATCCAGGCCTTCCACCGCTCCGACGAGTCCGGCACCACCGACAACTTCACCGAGTACCTGCACGCCGCCGCGCCCGACGCCTGGAAGTACGAGCCCGCCAAGGCGTGGGCCGGCAAGGGCGGCCAGTCGGCCGACGGCTCCTCCGGTGTGGCCACCAACGTCAAGAACAACGACGGCGCCATCGGCTACTTCGAGCTGTCCTACGCCGACGGCAACAACATCCCGACCGTGAAGCTGGACACCGGCGCCGCCGAGCCCGTCGAGGCCACCGTCGACAACGCCACCAAGGCCATCGCCGCCGGCAAGGTCGTCGGCGAGGGCGACGACCTTGCCATGGAGCTGGACTACGCCACCAAGGCCGACGGCGCCTACCCGATCGTCCTGGTGACCTACGAGATCGTCTGCGACAAGGGCAACGACAAGCAGTCCCTGGAGCTGACCAAGTCCTTCCTGACCTACGCGGCCAGCGAGGACGGCCAGGGCGCGCTGGCCGACGCCGGCTACGCCCCGATCCCCGACGAGATCATCACCAAGGTCCGCGAGACCATCTCCTCCCTCTCCTGACGCAGCAGGCGGCCGGCCCCGCACCCCAGCGGAGCCGGCCGCCCGGCCGCGTCCGCACACGAAACCGCCCCGCACACGAACGACCCATCCGGTGCACCGCCGCCAGGGGATGACACCCCTAACCAGACCGGAGAAACCATGGACATAGCACCCACCGCCTCCGCAGCCCCGCAGAGCCCACCACCGAAGGGCCCCTCCGGCAAGGACTCCGCCACCCGCCCGGGTGACCGGATCTTCCTCGGCCTCTCCCGGGGCTCCGGCATCACGCTGCTGGTGATCATGGCCGCCATCGCGGTCTTCCTCACCTGGCGCACCCTGGTCGCCCTCGCCGAGAACGAGGGCAACTTCCTCACCACCTTCGAGTGGAGCGCCAACGCCGACCCGCCGGTCTTCGGCATCGCGGTCCTGGCCTACGGCACGATCGTCAGCTCGATCATCGCGATGGTCCTCGCCGTCCCGGTGGCCGTCGGCATCGCCCTGTTCATCTCGCACTACGCGCCGCGCCGGGTGGCCACCCCGCTGGCGTACGTGGTGGACCTGCTCGCCGCCGTCCCCAGCATCATCTACGGCCTGTGGGGCGCCCTGTTCCTGGTGCCGCACCTGACCGGCCTGTACGAGTGGTTCGACCAGTTCCTCGGCTGGACGGGCGTCCTCTCCTACGACGGCGGCGCCCCGCGCTCGCTGTTCACCGTCGGCATCCTGCTGGCGATCATGATCCTGCCGATCGTCACCAACGTCAGCCGCGAGGTCTTCAAGCAGTCCCCGAAGATGCAGGAGGAGGCCGCGCTCGCGCTCGGCGCCACCCGGTGGGAGGTCGTCAGGATGGCCGTCCTGCCCTTCGGCCGCTCCGGCGTGATCAGCGCCTCGATGCTCGGCCTGGGCCGTGCGCTGGGCGAGACGATGGCGGTCGCCACCGTCCTCTCCCCCAGCTTCCTGATCAACGTCAGCCTCCTCAACCCCGGCGGCGGCACCTTCGCCCAGAACATCGCCGCGGGCTTCAAGGAGGCCGGCGACATCGGCCGTGACGCCCTGATCGCGTCCGGCCTCGTCCTGTTCGTCATCACCCTTCTGGTGAACGGTGCGGCCCGGCTGATCATCGCCCGCCGCAAGGAGTACTCGGGGGCGAACGCCTGATGAGCAACGCAGTCATGGAGAAGCCCCCGGTCGCCGTGCCGCCCTCCGGCGGCACCCTCAAGCAGCCCCGCCTGCCGCGCTGGGCCCCCGTCGGCCTCGCCCTGCTCTCCGCGGGCGTCGGCGTGGGGGCCGGCCTGGCGTTCGGCCTGGCCAGCCGCATCCAGTGGGGCCTGATCGCCGCGATCGTCTACGTCGTGGCCACCTACGCCCTCACCACGGCCGTCGAGGGCCGCCGCCAGGCCAAGGACCGGCTGGCCACCAGCCTGATCTGGGTCAGCTTCCTGGTCGCCGTCCTCCCGCTGGCCTCCCTGATCTGGGAGACGATCGCACGCGGCACCAAGGTGCTGGACGGGTACTTCCTCACCCACTCCATGAGCGGTGTGATCACCCTCCAGCCCGGCGGCGGCATCTACCACGCGATCATCGGCACCGTCGAGCAGGTCGGCATCGCCACCCTGATCGCGGCGCCGATCGGCCTGCTGACCGCGATCTACCTGGTCGAGTACGGGCGCGGCAAGCTCGCCACGGCCGTCACCTTCTTCGTCGACGTCATGACCGGCATCCCCTCGATCGTCGCCGGCCTGTTCGTCCTGTCCTTCTGGATCATCATCCTGGACTTCGGCTACTCCGGCTTCGCCGGCGCCATGGCGCTGGCGATCCTGATGATGCCGATCGTCGTGCGCTCCACCGAGGAGATGCTCAAGCTCGTCCCCAACGAGCTGCGCGAGGCGTCCC
Organism: Streptomyces nanhaiensis; assembly: GCF_046614825.1. Taxonomy (NCBI): domain Bacteria; kingdom Bacillati; phylum Actinomycetota; class Actinomycetes; order Kitasatosporales; family Streptomycetaceae; genus Streptomyces; species Streptomyces nanhaiensis. Next base: position 5,132 of record NZ_JBKJFM010000178.1, on the reverse strand, counting down.
TGGCGCTGGGCGTGCCCAAGTGGCGCACCATCCTCAAGGTCGTGCTGCCCACCGCGATCGGCGGCATCACCACGGGCGTCATGCTCGCCGTCGCCCGTATCGCCGGTGAGACCGCGCCGATCCTGCTGCTGGTGTTCGGCGCCCAGTCGATCAACAACAACCCCTTCGAGGGCGCCCAGTCCTCCCTGCCGTACTACGTCTACGAGCAGTGGGCAAACGGCAACGAGGCCTCCTACGACCGGGCCTGGGCGGCGGCCCTCGTGCTGATCGCCTTCGTGATGATCCTGAACCTGGTGGCCCGCGGCATAGCCCGCTGGAAGGCCCCGAAGACCGGCCGCTGACCGGCCGCACGAGCAGAAGAGAAGTGATTCCCATGGCCAAGCGCATCGACGTCAGCGGCCTCACCGCGTACTACGGCTCCCACAAGGCGATCGAGGACATCTCGATGTCCGTCGAGCCCCGCTCCGTGACCGCCTTCATCGGCCCGTCCGGCTGCGGCAAGTCCACCTTCCTGCGCACCCTCAACCGCATGCACGAGGTCACCCCCGGCGGGCGGGTCGAGGGCAAGGTGATGCTCGACAACGAGGACCTGTACGCCGGCGGTGTCGACCCGGTCTCCGTCCGCCGCACCATCGGCATGGTCTTCCAGCGCCCGAACCCGTTCCCCACCATGTCGATCTACGACAACGTGGCGGCGGGCCTGCGGCTCAACGGCTCCTACAAGAAGTCGCAGCTCGACGACGTCGTCGAGAAGTCCCTCAAGGGCGCCAACCTCTGGAACGAGGTCAAGGACCGCCTGAACAAGCCCGGCTCCGGCCTCTCCGGCGGCCAGCAGCAGCGGCTGTGCATCGCCCGCGCCATCGCGGTCGAGCCGCAGGTGCTGCTGATGGACGAGCCGTGCTCCGCGCTCGACCCGATCTCCACCCTCGCCATCGAGGACCTGATCTGCGAGCTGAAGGAGCGCTTCACGATCGTCATCGTGACCCACAACATGCAGCAGGCCGCGCGGGTGTCGGACCGCACCGCGTTCTTCAACCTGGCGGCGGTCGGCCAGCCCGGCAAGCTGATCGAGATCGACGACACCGAGCGCATCTTCTCCAACCCCTCGGTCCAGGCCACCGAGGACTACATCTCGGGCCGCTTCGGCTGATCCGGCCCGTCCCGGCCGTCTGCGGTGCTGCATGGCGGTGCCACCGCAAGACGAAACGCCCGCCCCCCGGCTCCCGGGGGGCGGGCGTCCCACGTTCCGGGCCCGCGGACGGCGGACGGCGGACGGCGGACAGAGCCTCAGCCCGCCACCATCTTCACCGCCCAGTAGCTGACCGCGGCCACCAGCGCGGCGGCCGGCATCGTGATGAACCAGCCGAGCACGATGTTCTTCGCGACGCCCCAGCGCACCGCGCTGACCCGCTTGGTGGCGCCCACGCCCATGATCGCGGAGGTGATCACATGGGTGGTGGAGATCGGGGCGTGGAACATGAACGAGGCGGTGTACATCACGGACGCCGCCGTCGTCTCGGCGGCGAAGCCCTGGGGCGGGTCCAGTTCGATGATCCGGCGCCCCAGCGTCCGCATGATCCGCCAGCCTCCGGCGTACGTGCCCAGCGACAGCATCAGCGCGCAGGAGACCTTGACCCAGATCGGGATCTGGCCGTGGTCCTGGACGTCCGCGATCACCAGGGCCATCACCACGATGCCCATCGTCTTCTGCGCGTCCTGCAGACCGTGGCCGAGCGCCATGCCCGCCGCCGAGACCGTCTGGGCCATGCGGAAGCCGCGCTTGGCCCGGTGCGGATTGGTCCTGCGGAACATCCACAGGATGACCACCATCACCAGGTAGCCGAGCAGCAGGCCGACCAACGGGGAGACGAACATCGGGATGACGATCTTCGAGAGCACCCCGGACCAGTACACCGCGATGCCGCCCGCCAGCGCCGCGCCCACCATGCCGCCGAACAGGGCGTGCGAGGAGGAGGACGGCAGGCCGAAGTACCAGGTGATCATGTTCCAGGTGATCGCACCGATCAGCGCCGCGAACAGGATCGCCATCCCGCTCTGGCCGTCCGGCGTCTCGATCAGCCCCTCGCTGACGGTCTTGGCGACGCCGCTGCCGAGGAAGGCGCCCGCCAGGTTCATCACCGCCGCCATCAGCAGCGCGGCCCGGGGGGTGAGCGCGCGGGTGGAGACGGAGGTGGCGATGGCGTTCGCCGAGTCGTGGAAGCCGTTGGTGTAGGTGAAGAAGAGCGCGACCCCGACGGTCAGTACGAGCGCGAAGGTGTCCACGTGGTTCAGGACTCCTTGACGGCGATGGTCTCCACCGTGTTCGCCACGTGCTCGAAGGCGTCGGCCGCCTCCTCCAGGACATCCACGATCTGCTTGAGCTTGAGCACCTCGATCGCGTCGTACTTGCCGTTGAACAGGTGGGCCAGCAGCCTGCGGTGGATCTGGTCGGCCTGGTTCTCCAGCCTGTTGACCTCGATCCAGTACTCGGTGAGGTTGGCCATCGTCCGCAGGTTCGGCATCGCCTCGGCGGTCAGCTCGGCCGCCCGGGCCAGGACCTCGATCTGCTGCTCGACCCCCTTGGGCAGCTCCTCGACCTGGTAGAGGACGACGAGGTCGACGGCCTCCTCCATGAAGTCCATGATGTCGTCGAGCGACGACGCGAGCCGGTAGATGTCCTCGCGGTCGAACGGCGTGATGAACGAGGAGTTCAGCTGGTGGAAGATCGCGTGGGTGGCGTCGTCACCGGCGTGCTCGGCAGCACGCATGCGCTCCGAGATCTCGGCCCGGGCCGAGGTCTCCGCCCCGAGCAGTTCCATCAGGAGTTTCGAGCCGGTGACGATGTTGTCCGCGGAAGCCGCGAACATGTCGTAGAAGCTCGTCTCCCTGGGGGTCAGACGAAAGCGCACTGGGATTCCTCGAGGTGCATCGTTGTCGGTCTCATGATGCTAGGCGCATCATCCGGCCACGTGGGACCGGCGTCCTTCAGTGTCACCCATCGGACCACACGCTCCGTACCCGGGGATCCAGCCTCTCATCACCACAGAACGGAACATTCGGTACCATATACCCAGTGGGGGTATTGATCCTCACGGCGACCACGGGAGGACCGTATGACGACCACCGACGCCCGTCCAGAGACCGCCCACGGACCGCACGGCTACGCCAAGGAGAAGGACGCCCACCTCAAGCGGCTGCGGCGCATCGAGGGCCAGATCCGCGGCCTGCAGCGCATGGTCGAGGAGGACATCTACTGCATCGACATACTCACCCAGGTCTCGGCGTCCACCAAGGCCCTGCAGTCCTTCGCCCTCCAGCTGCTGGAGGAGCACCTGCGCCACTGCGTGGCCCAGGCGGCCACCGAGGGCGGCGAGGAGATCGACGCCAAGGTGGAGGAGGCCACGGCCGCCATCGCCCGGCTGCTGCGCACCTGACGCCCGTTCCGTACCGCCCTGTTCCATTCCGTAGCGCCCCGTCCGGTCCTTCCCCGCTCCGGGACGCCGGCGGCCGGTGTGCGGCCGCCGGACCGCGCTCAGGGCCGCGGGCGGCCGCGGCCCTTGCGTTCGTGGTCGCGCCCGACCCGCAGCACCTCGTCGATGCGGGCGGGGCTGAGCCGGTCCTCGACCGCGGCCGACGCCGCGATCATCAGCTCCCCGTAGAGCTCGATCTCGTCGAGGGCCACGTGGTCCTCGGTCAGCGGACCCCTGTTCTCGCCGGACACACGCACCACCTCCTCCGCCTCCCCTGCGACGCACCCGAACTCAAGAGTAGGAAGAAGCGCGCCCCCGCGCATGGCACGTCCGGGCCATTTAGCGCCACCGCTCCCGGCTACGCGCCGGCGCACCACCTACGGTGCGGCGATCCTCCCGGTGTAGATGTCCTCCGGCCGCGGGAGTTCGACCTCCACCGGCACTCCGAAGCCGTACAGCGACGTGGTGGAGACCACCGCGGCCTCCTCCCCCCGCCTCCCCGGGGCGCCCGCCGCCTGCGGGAAGGAGAAGCGGTGGCGGACCTTCCGCAGCCTCCCGCGCTCGTCCACGTACGCGTCGAAGGCCACCGTCCGGTTCGAGAGCCCCTTCGCCGCCGCGGCCAACTGCCCGCGTGAGCGCGGCTCCGCCGCCGCGGCCGCCGCCGCGAGGTCCACGGTGCCCCGGTAGTGCCGCACCGTCTCGCCGTGCAGCCGCTCCTCCCCGTGGAACGACACCGACCGCACGCCGCGCAGCAGTTCGGCGGCGCTGATCGGATCCGTGGCGCCTCCCGTGACCAGGTTCCCGTCCGGGAGGGTCGCCGTGTCCACGCGCACCCACTTGCCGTCGGGCACGCCCGCGCCCCGGTTCCTCATGTACAGCGCGCCCGGTGTGACCAGTTCCACGACCCGGCGGCGCCCGCTCTCGCCGGTGGCCTCCCCCGGCAGCACCACCCTCAGCCGCCCCGTACGCCTGCCGTAGTCGAAGACGCCCGTGCCCCGGATGGTGACCCGGGTGCCCCCGTTGGTCATCTCCACCGCCGTACGCGTCCGGGAGGTGCCCGCCCCGGCCAGCGCCTCGGCCGCCCCCCGGACGGCGGCCCGCGCCTCGGCGGCGCTCACGTCGGCGGCGGCGGCGGTCCCCCGCCCGGAACAGCCCGCGGCCGCCAGCGCCGCCAGCACCGTCCCGGCGCAGACCGCCCCGACCGCCGCGGCCCTGCCCTTCCGCCCCCGCTGCACCACCATCGTCGATGACCCCCAAGCACGCGTATCGGAACCCGTTCCGACTAACGACGGCTCCGGGCCCCCGTCACGGCCGGTACCGTGACCGTGTGCAGCAGGACGACAGCCAGGGGGTGCCGCCCCAGCGGCAGGCACCCCCGCAGGAGCATCTGATCTCGACCGTGGAGAAGGGCCCGTTCTGCAGCGCGGCCTGCAGTTGCGGGTGGCGCGGGCCCGCCCGGCGGGCCCGCGGGCGCGCCCGTGCGGACGCCGCGGCCCATCGGGAGGCGTGAGCCGCCGGGAGACGCGCGGCCGGCCGGAGGGGCGGTCCCGGAGACGGCGAACGGCCGCCGGGGCGTGCGCCCCGGCGGCCGTGAACCTCCTCGAACGTCCCGGGCGTCCCCGGCGCCCTCAGGCGACCAGGTCCCGGTCGTACGGCCGCCGC
>NZ_JBKJFM010000177.1:0-11297 GCF_046614825.1 Streptomyces nanhaiensis | reverse complement strand
CGGCCAGGGCGCAGGCCGCCCAGGCCCCGGCTCCGGCCGCCGCACCGGCCGGCCGCGGCCCGGCCAAGGCCGAGCCGTCGCCGCTGCGCGGCCAGACGGTGCCGATGACCCGCATCCGCAAGGTCATCGCCGAGAACATGATGAAGGCGCTGCACAGCCAGGCGCAGCTGTCCACCGTGGTCGAGGTGGACGTCACGCGGATCATGCGGCTGCGGGCCCGGGCCAAGGAGGACTTCCTGGCCCGCGAGGGCGTCAAGCTCTCCCCGATGCCGTTCTTCGTCAAGGCCGCCGCCGAGGCGCTGAAGGCCCACCCGTCGATCAACGCCAAGATCAACGACGACGGGACCGTGACCTACCACGACGTCGAGAACATCGGCATCGCGGTGGACTCGGAGAAGGGCCTGATGGTCCCGGTCATCAAGGGCGCGGGCGACCTGAGCCTGGCCGGCATCGCCAAGAAGACCGCGGAGCTGGCGGGCAAGGTCCGCACCGGCAAGCTCAGCCCGGACGACATGTCCGGCGGCACGTTCACGATCAGCAACACCGGTTCGCGCGGTGCGCTGTTCGACACGATCATCGTGAACTACCCGCAGGTGGCCGAGCTGGGCATCGGCGCCACCGTGCGCCGCCCGGTCGTGGTGGACCACCCGGAGCTGGGCGAGACCATCGCCGTCCGGGACATGGTCTACCTGACCCTGTCCTACGACCACCAGCTGGTCGACGGCGCGGACGCCGCCCGCTACCTGACGGACGTCAAGGCCCGTCTGGAGGCCGGCGAGTTCGAGGGCGAGCTGGGTCTCTGACCGGTCCCCGTGCGTCGGCGCCCCCGTACCGGATCCGCTCCGGGCGGGGGCGCCGCCGTGTGGACGGCCCGTATCGTCGTTGTCCTCCCCCGTCCTGCCCGTCCTGCCCGTCCTCCCCTCCGAGAAGGTAGAGAGAAGGAGCGCCCATGGCCCCGCCCGTCGTCCACTCCCTGCGCGAGCAGATCCGCGAGCACATCGTGGAGGGCATCGTCCGCGGGCGCTGGAAGCCGGGCGAGCGCATCGTGGAGCGGCGGATCGCCGTGGAGCTGGAGGTCAGCCAGACGCCCGTGCGCGAGGCGCTGCGCGAGCTGGAGGCGCTGCGGCTGATCGAGTCGGCGCCGAACAAGGGCGTACGGGTGCGGAACCTGACGGCGGCCGATCTGGAGGAGATCTACCCCGTGCGCGCCGGGCTGGAGCAGATCGCGGCCGAGCTGGCCGCCGACCGCCTGGCGGGGGACGTCTCGGCGCTCGAGGAGCACGTGGCGCGGCTGTACGAGGCCGACCGGGCCGGGGACGGCGAGGCCCAGGTGCGGCACACGGTCGCCTTCCACCGGGAGCTGGTGCGCGCGGCCGGGAACAGCGTGCTGCTGCACACCTGGGAGTCGCTGGGCATCGGGGTGTGGACCACGCTCGCCATCCGCTGGCTGGGCACCCGGCAGCAGTCGTACGCCGAGGAGCACGAGGCGGTCGTGGAGGCGTTCCGCAGGCGCGATCCGCGTATCGGCGAGCTGGTCAAGGAGCACGTCCTGGGGTGTGCACCCCGTGCCTGATTCGCGGCACTGAATGCCAATTTCGCTCCCGTACCACTTTTTCGCCTCCCACCCTTTGATCGATCATCGATCGTAGGCGTACAGTCCGGCAGTGGGTGTGACACCCCCCACCCCCATGTCCCGTCCTGTCCGGAAGGCGGCCACAGCATGACCGACGCCGAACGCACCCCCAGCGAGCTCGACCAGCTCCTCGACCGCGACCCCGAGGAGACCGCCGAGTGGGCCGCCTCCCTGGACGCCGTCGCCCGCCAGGCCGGTCCGCACCGGGCGGCGTACCTGATGCGGCGCACCCTGGAGCACGCCGGCCGCACCGGACTCGGTCTCCCCCCGCTGCTGGAGACGGACTACGTCAACACCGTCCCCACCGCCGCCGAGCCCGCCTTCCCCGGCGACGAGGAGATGGAGCGGCGGATCGCCGCCTGGAACCGCTGGAACGCCGCGGCCATGGTCACCCGCGGCTCCCGCTTCGGCGTCGGCGGCCACATCGCCACCTTCGCCTCCGCCGCCTGGCTCTACGAGACGGGCTTCAACCACTTCTTCCGCGGCAAGGAGTCGCCCGAGGCCCCCGGCTCCGGCGACCAGCTCTACATCCAGGGCCACGCCTCCCCCGGCATCTACGCCCGCGCCTTCCTCGACGGACGGCTGACCGAGGCGCAGCTGGACAACTTCCGCCGGGAGGCCGGCGGCGACGGGCTGCCCTCCTACCCGCACCCGCGCCGGCTGCCCTGGCTGTGGGAGTTCCCGACCGTCTCCATGGGCCTGGGCCCGCTCTCGGCGATCTACCAGGCCCGCTTCAACCGCTACCTGGCCGGCCGCGGCATCAAGGACACCTCCGGCAGCCGCGTGTGGGCCTTCCTCGGCGACGGCGAGATGGACGAGCCCGAGTCGACGGCCGCCCTCGCCCTGGCCGGGCGCGAGGGCCTGGACAACCTCACCTTCGTGGTCAACTGCAACCTCCAGCGCCTGGACGGCCCGGTCCGCGCCAACTTCAGGATCGTCCAGGAGCTGGAGGCCCAGTTCCGCGCCGCCGGCTGGCACGTCGTCAAGGCGCTGTGGGGATCGGCCTGGGACGAGCTGTTCGCCCTGGACACCACCGGCGCCCTGGTCAGGAAGCTGCGCGAGGTGCCCGACGCCCAGTTCCAGACGTACGCCACCCGCGACGCCGCCTACATCCGCGAGCACTTCTTCGGCACCGACCCGGCGCTGGCCGGGATGGCGAAGGTGCTGACCGACGCGAAGATCGTCGAGTGCTTCCACACCTCGCGCGGCGGCCACGAGCCCCGCAAGGTGTACGCCGCCTACCGGGCCGCGCTCGCGCACGAGGGCGCGCCGACGGTGATCCTGGCGCAGACCGTCAAGGGCCACACCCTCGGCCGGGGCTTCGCGTCCAAGAACGCCAACCACCAGATGAAGAAGCTGACGACCGACGAGTTCAAGGGCATGCGCGACCTGCTCGGACTGCCGATCCCCGACAGCGCCTTCGGCGACGGCCCGGTCCCCTACGGCCACCCCGGCCCCGACTCCCCCGAGGTGCGCTACCTCGCCGAGCGCCGGGCCGCCCTCGGCGGCCCCGCCCCGGCCCGCCGCATCCACCCGGTCCCGGCGCTGCCCGAGCCGCCCGAGCGCGCCTTCGCCGCCCTGGAGAAGGGGTCGGGCAGGCAGGAGACGGCCACGACCATGGCGTTCGTACGCCTGGTCAAGGACCTGATGCGGGATCCGGAGACCGGCAGGCGCTGGGTGCCGATCGTCCCCGACGAGGCCCGCACCTTCGGCATGGAGTCGCTGTTCCCCTCGGCCGGCATCTACTCGCCCAAGGGGCAGACGTACGAGCCGGTCGACCGCGACCAGCTGATGTACTACAAGGAGGCCGCCGACGGGCAGATCCTCAACGAGGGGATCACCGAGGCCGGCGCCATGGCCGACTTCATCGCCGCCGCCACCTCCTACGCCACGCACGGCGAGCCGATGATCCCCTTCTACATCTTCTACTCGATGTTCGGCTGGCAGCGCACCGGCGACCAGTTCTGGCAGCTCGCCGACCAGCTCGGCCGCGGCTTCGTCGTCGGCGCGACGGCCGGCCGCACCACGCTCACCGGCGAGGGCCTGCAGCACGCCGACGGCCACTCCCACCTGCTCGCCTCGACCAACCCGGCCTCGCTCAACTACGACCCGGCGTTCGCCTACGAGATCGCGGTGATCGTGCGCGACGGCCTGCGCCGGATGTACGGGCCGAAGCCGGAGGACGTCTTCTACTACCTGACCGTCTACAACGAGCCGAAGGTCCAGCCGCCCATGCCCGAGGGCGTGGAGGAGGGCATCATCAAGGGGCTCTACCGCTTCCGCGAGGGGACCCCCTCCTCCCCCGACGCGCCCCGGATCCAGCTGCTGGCCTCGGGAACCGCCATCCACTGGGCGCTGGACGCCCAGCGCCTCCTCGCCGACGACTGGGGCGTGACCGCCGACGTGTGGTCCGCCACCTCCTGGAGCGAGCTGCGCCGCGATGCCCTGTCCTGCGACGCGGCGCAGCTCAACGGCGAGGACCGCGTCCCGTACGTCACCCGCGCGCTGTGCGGCGCGCCCGGCCCGGTCCTCGCCGTCAGCGACTGGATGCGGGCGGTTCCCGACCAGATCGCCCCGTGGGTGGAGCAGGACTGGTCCTCGCTGGGCACCGACGGCTTCGGCCTGTCGGACACCCGCGAGGCGGCCCGCCGCCACTTCGGGGTGGACGCCGAGTCGGTCGCGGTGGCGGCCCTGGACCGGCTGGCCCGGCGCGGCGAGGTCAAGCGGGAGACGGTGCGCGAGGCGGCCGGGCGCTACGGCCTGGCCTGACGGCTCCCGGCCGCCGCGGCCCCTCCCCGCGCCGCCCGGCGGCCCCGGCCGGGCGCGTCTCCCCCCACCTGCCGGGAGGCGCGCCCGGCCCCGCCTGCCGGGGCCGGAACGGCCCGAGCCGGAACGGACCGGGAGTTCAGGACTCCTCGGTGTGGCCGCGGAGCTTGAGGATGGCCGCGAGCAGTCCGCCCCACACCACGACCATGGCGACGATCATCATCGCGACGGCTCCCGCCGACATCAGTGCCTCCCTTCCCCGGGCGTGCCCGGTCGGCTCTCCACGGGACCGCCCGGCCCCGAGGGTTCCGTGCCCGCCGGCTCCGTACCGCGCGGCCAGGGGAGCAGGGAGGCCAGCACGCCGAACAGCAGCGCGCCCAGGGCGACCGCCCACCCGGACCAGAACAGGAAGCCGGACGGATAGCCCCCGTAGTTCTCGTCGAACTCCGAACGCAGGCTGTCCACCATCATCCAGCCCAGCACCAGCGGGGTGACGACCCCCAGGGCAAGGCGCCACCACACGCCCAGCCGGATGGCGGAGGTGGCGTCCGCGTCCCGCTGGAGCACCGGCAGCCTGCGCAGCACCCAGGCGATGACGATCACCGAGACCAGGGAGGCCAGGGCGATGCCGTAGCGGTTGATGAAGTGGTCGGCGGAGTCCAGCAGGTACAGCCCGCTGTCGGTGGGGAAGAGCAGGATGGAGACCAGGGCCGTCAGCCCGCCGGCGCCGAGCACGGCCGGGATGCGTCCGATGCCGGTCTTGTCCTGCACAGAGGCGACCACCACCTCCACGATGGAGATCAGCGAGGTGAAGCCGGCGATCACCAGGGAGCCGAAGAACAGCAGGCCGAAGAGGGTGCCCAGCGGCATGTTGGAGATGATCGTCGGGAAGGCGATGAACGCCAGGCCGATGCCGTCGGTGACGGTCTCCCCCACCGGCGTGCCGCTGGCTGCGGAGAGGAAGCCGAGGGTGGCGAAGACCCCGATGCCCGCCAGGAGTTCGAAGGAGCTGTTGGCGAAGCCGGCGACCAGCGCGGAGCCGGTCAGGTCGGCCCGGCGGCGCAGGTAGGAGGCGTAGGTGATCATGATGCCGAAGCCGACCGAGAGGGAGAAGAAGATCTGCCCGTAGGCGGCGACCCAGACGCCGCCCTCGGCCAGCGCCCCCCCAGTCCGGTGAGAACAGCGCGTCCAGGCCGGTCCCGGCGCCGTCCAGGGTGACCGCGCGGACCACCAGGACGACGAAGAAAACCACCAGCAGGGGGATGAAGATCTTGTTTGCCATCTCGATGCCCCGCCGCACCCCCAGGGCCAGGACGGTCAGGACCGCGATCCAGATGACGAGCAGCGGCCAGAACACGCCGCCGACGTAGGAGGAGATCCAGCCGGGTTGCTCGGCGGTGCGCAGGAAGTCGCCGAAGAAGTAGGCGTTCGGGTCGTCGCCCCACTGCTCGCCGACCGAGAAGCCCACGTACCGCACGGCCCAGGCCAGGATCACGGCGTAGTAGGCGGCGATGACGAAGGAGACCGCCACCTGCCACCAGCCGATCGCCTGCGCCGGGCCGGACAGCCGGCGGAACGCGCCCGGCGGGGACTTCCGGTAGCGGCGGCCGAGCGTGTACTCCAGGATCAGCAGCGGGAGTCCCGCCGTCACCAGGGCGATCAGATAGGGCAGCAGGAACGCCCCGCCGCCGTTCTTGTAGGCCTCGGAGGGGAAGCGCCAGATGTTGCCGAGCCCGATGGCCGAGCCGATCGCCGCCAGCAGGAAGCCCGTGCGGGTCCCCCACTGGGCGCGGGGCGGCGGGGTCGTCGGAGTGCTGCTGGATTCGGTAGCCATATGCGACGTTCCTCGGCTTTTGTCCCTGTGGGTTGACAGCACGTTAACAGCGTGCGCCGCGCCGCGCCCTCCGGCGGGGATGATGGGCGCATGCGTGCTGCCCGGCTGATCGAGATGGTGCTGCTGCTCCAGACGCGGCGGTCGATGACCGCCGCCGAGCTGGCCGAACGGCTGGAGGTCTCCGAGCGGACCGTCGCCCGCGACGCGCTGGCCCTGTCGGAGGCGGGGATCCCCGTCTACGCCGACCGGGGACGGGCCGGCGGCTACCGGCTGGTCGGCGGCTACCGCACCCGGCTGACGGGTCTGGGGCGCGACGAGGCGGAGGCGCTGTTCCTGTCCGGGGTGCCCTCCGCGCTGCGGGAGATGGGCCTGGCGGACGCGGCCTCGGCCGCCCGGCTGAAGGTGGCGGCGGCGCTCACGCCCGAGCTGGCGGACGCCCCGCACAGCGCGGCGCAGCGGTTCCATCTGGACGCCCCGGGGTGGTGGCAGCCCACCGAGACCCCCGGGGCGCTGCCGGTGCTGGCCGAGGCCGTGTGGGACGACCGGCTGGTCGCCGCGCGCTACCGCCGCCGGGACGGTTCCGGGGCGCAGCGGACGCTGGAGCCGTACGGCCTGGTGCTCAAGGCGGGCGTGTGGTACCTCGTCGCCCGTGCCGACGGCGACCCGCGCGTCTACCGGGTGGACCGCTTCGGCTCCGTCACCCCGCTCGGCGAGCGGTTCGAGCGGGACGCGGACTTCGACCTGCCCGGCTTCTGGGAGGAGCGGGCCGCGGCCTTCGCCCGCTCGATCCTGCGCGAGACCGCCGTGGTGCGGCTGACCGAGGCCGGGGTGCGCGCGCTGCGGTACGCCGCCGACCGGGCGGCGGCCGAGGACGCGCTGGCGCGGGGGGAGACCGACCAGGAGGGGCTGACCACCGTCACCCTGCCCGTGGAGTCCCTGGACGTCGCCTACGGCCAGCTCCTCGCCCTCGGTCCCGAGTGCGAGGTGCTCGGCCCGCCCGAACTGCGCGAGCGCGTGGCACGGGCGGCCGAGCGGACGGCGCGGCTCTACCGGTAGTCCCCGGCGGTCGCCTCCTTGCCGCCGTGGACGACCTCGATGAAGTACCGCCAGCCGTCCGGCCGCGAGCCGTCGGTGTCGGTGAAGCCGTACTCGCCGGCGAGCTGCCCGCTGGACAGGGACCGCCCGTTCCAGCGGGCCACGTCCGGGTCGCACGCCAGTGCCGCCACCGCCCGGCCGATGTAGGCGGGCGACTCGGCGATGGCGAAGTGCGGCTCCCGGGCGACCGCGTCGCGCCAGTTCTCCTCCCGGACCCCGAACGCGTCGAGCATCTCCTCCGAGCGCAGGAAGCCCGGGGAGAGGCAGACCGCCGTGCAGCCGTACCCCCTCAGCTCCTCGGCGAGGCCGAAGGCCGCCCGGATCGGCGCGTTCTTCGCCAGGTCGAAGAAGAGGTTGCCGCGGTACCTGGGGCCGTTGTACTCGGCGGTGCCGTCGGTGACCTCCACCACCAGCCCGCCCGGCCGCCGGATCAGCAGGGGCAGGGCGAAGTGGCTGGTGATCAGGTGGGTCTCCACTCCCAGCCGCAGCATCCGCAGGCCCTTGTCCAGCTCGACCTCCCACACCTTCGTGTCGAAGTCGAGCAGGTGGTCACCGCCCCAGACGTCGTTGACCAGGACGTCCAGACGTCCGTGGTCGCGGTCGATCCGCTCCACCAGGGCGCGCACCCGCTCCGGCTCCAGGTGGTCGACCGGCACCGCGATGCCGGTGCCCCCGGCCGCCGTGACCAGTTCGGCGGTCTCCTCGATCGTCTCGGTGGGGCGGCCCACCTCGCTGACGCTCTCGCGCGTGGTGCGGCCGGTGGCGTACACCGTCGCGCCCGCCCGGCCCAGCTCCACGGCCATGGCCCGGCCCGCGCCCCTGGTGGCCCCCGCCACCAGGGCGACCCTGCCCTCCAGACTTCCCTTCGACACCGCTGCCGTGTTCACGTGTGTGTCCTTTCGCGTGTCCGTGACGCCTGCCGGACGCCTTCCCCGCGCCTGCCCGGCGCCTTGTGCGCACCGGGCACGCTGCCACCGATACCGGACATCTCCTGTCGAGTTTTTCCGCCGGTCCGGTCAGGGCGACCCGCCGGGCGGGTGTCCCGCGTGCGGACTGCGCCCGCAGGGCGGATCCTTGGTCCCGTGACGATGCACGAGACGGAGTTCTGGGAGCTGGTCGACAGCACCCGCGAGGCCGCCGGGGGCGACCCGGTCGACCACGCCGAACTGCTCGTCGACCGGCTGACGCGGCTCGACCCGGACACCGTCGTGGACTTCGCCCGCCACTTCGAGGCCCGGGTGAACCGGGCCTGGCGCTGGGACGTGTGGGGCGCGGCCCGGGTGCTGCTGGACGGGGCGGGCGACGACGCCTTCGACTCCTTCCGCTGCTGGCTGGTCGGCCAGGGCAGGAAGGTGTTCGAGGGCGCGCTGCACGACCCGGACTCGCTCGCCGACCTGCTGGAGGACTTCGACCCGGAGGTGGACGGCGAGGGCGAGGACATCGGCGGCGCCGCGGACGAGGCCTACGAGCGGCTCACCGGTCTGGAGCTGCCCGACCTCGGCCTGCCCGACCCGCCCCGGGAGCCGGAGGGCACACCGCTCGCCCCCGGGGACGACCGGGCCCTGGCCGCCGCCCTCCCCCGGCTGTGGGAGCGGTTCGGGCCGCAGCGGGGGTGACCCCCGGCCGGCGGGGGCGGCCCCGGGGCGGTCAGAGCGCCAGCGAGCGCCCCATCAGCACGTCGTCCGCGTAGCCGCTCTCCAGCAGGAACTCCCCGGGCAGCACGCCCTCCACGGCGAAGCCCTCCGAGGCGTACAGCGCCCGCGCGGGCGCGTTGTGGCCCAGCACCCGCAGGGTGATCCGCGAGGCGCCCTGCCGCCGCGCCTCGGCCATCGCCGCGCGCAGCAGCGCCCGGCCCGCGCCCCGGCCGCGCGCCGGCGCGTCCACCACCAGCCCCTGGATCTGGCGGACATGGCCGTTGCTCTCGAGCGGGGTGGGCCGCGCCAGCTTGATGTAGCCCACCGCTTCCCCCGCCAGCTCGGCGACGAGGAACTCCCGGGGCGGGTTGCCCGCGTGGAAGAACGGGCCGTGCGGCGGCCGCGGCCGCGGGGTGACCGCGTGCACCGGCGACCAGGTGCGCCGGTCCAGCTCCCCCAGCGCCTCGCCGTCCTCGTCGGCGGCGGGGCGTACGAGGGGGCGCACGGGGCGCGGCGTCCCCGGGGACGCCGCGGACGCCGAGGACGCGGAAGGGACCGGGGACGCCGAGGACGCGGAGGACGCGGAAGGGACCGGGGACGCCGAGGACGCGGAGGACGCGGAAGGGACCGGGGACGCCGAGGACGCGGAGGACGCGGAAGGGACCGGGGACGCCGAGGACGCGGAGGACGCGGACATGCCGGTCACTGTGCCTCGCCATCGGAGCGGCTGTCCACCAGGATTGCCCCATGCGTATCGCGGTCACCGGCTCATCCGGCCTCATCGGCCGGGCACTTGTGGACTCCCTGCGCGCCGACGGGCACGAGGTGCTGCGCCTGGTGCGCCGCCCGCCCCGGGCGGGCGACGAGGTGGAGTGGGATCCGAGGAGGCAGTATGTGGACGCCGCCGGGCTGGTGGGCTGCGAGGCGGTGGTGCACCTGGCCGGCGCGGGCGTCGGCGACCACCGCTGGACCGAGGCGTACAAGCGCGAGATCCGCGACAGCCGGGTCCTGGGGACGGCCGCCGTCGCCGAGGCCCTGGCCTCGCTCGACACCCCGCCGCGCACCCTGGTGGTCGGCAGCGCCGTCGGCTACTACGGCGACACCGGCGACCGCGCCGTGGACGAGGACGCGCCGCCCGGGCACGGCTTCCTGGCCGACGTCTGCCAGGAGTGGGAGGAGGCCGCCGCACCGGCCGAGGAGGCGGGGATCCGCACCGTGTACGCCCGCACCGGGCTGGTGGTCTCCCGCACCGGCGGGGCGTGGGGGCGGCTGTTCCCGGTCTTCAGGGCCGGGCTGGGCGGGCCCCTGGGCAGCGGCCGCCAGTACTGGAGCCACATCGCCCTGCACGACCACATCGCCGCGCTGCGGCACCTGCTGGACACCGAGGAGCTGTCCGGGCCGGTCAACCTGACCGCGCCCGAGCCGGTCACCCAGCGGGAGGTGGCCGCCGCGATGGGACGGGTGCTGCACCGTCCGGCGGTGCTGCCCGTGCCCGCGCCCGTGCTGCGCGCGGTGCTGGGCGAGTTCTCCACGGACGTGCTCGGCAGTCAGCGGGTGCTGCCCCGGCGGCTGCTGGAGTCCGGCTTCGTCTTCGCCTTCCCCGGCATCGAGGACGCCGTCCGGGCGGCGCTGCGCTGACCTCCGCCCACCGGAGGCGTCCGGCCGGCTGCCTTCCGGCCGGACGTCTTCCGGCCGCCCGCGCCCAGGGCGGGGCGCGGGCGGGGAGCACGGGTGGTGAACGAGTGGCGCACGAGCCGTACCCGACCGATGTGCGACCGCCGTACACCCGTGCGCGACCGATGTGCGTCCGTGCCCGGTGCGTGCGCGACTGTCCGTGATCGCCCGCTTCCCTAGGGTCGGCTTGAAAGCGCGCGTCGAACGCGTCTTCGGAGGGCAGGAAACCCCCGGACGTCCGCTCGCGCCGCAGTGTCGACCACGGGAGGGCCCATGCCCGGCAGCGCACTCCGTCCCAGCCCCGGCCGAGGCCGGGAGACCACCGACGTCGCCGTCGTCGGCGCGGGCCTGGCGGGCCTGGCCGCCGCACACCACCTGACCGGCGCCGGGCTGCACGTCACCGTGCTGGAGGCCGCGGGCGCCGTCGGGGGCCGGATGGCGACCGAGGAGATCGACGGCTACCGGCTGGACCGCGGCGGCCGGCCGCTGTCGTCCGGCTGGTCCGAGCTGCGCCGCTGTCCCGGCCTGACCGGGCTCGACCTGCGCCCCTTCGCCTCCGGGGTGCTGATCCGCAGCGGCGACCGCGGGCTGCGCGTCGGCGCGCCCCGCACCGCCCGCACGTCCACGGCGCCCGAGCGCAGCCCCCGGCCCACGACCCACA
>NZ_JBKJFM010000176.1:0-11877 GCF_046614825.1 Streptomyces nanhaiensis | reverse complement strand
CGGCGGCTGGTCGCCGAGGCGGAGGCGCGCGAGGCCCGGCGTGCGGCGCAGGCGATGCACAGCGCCGAGCAGGCCCCGCGGGCGCGGCGGCCGGGAGCGGTGGCGCACGGTCGCGCGGGGAGGATGGCGGTCAGCGGCTGACGGCCAAGACCGCGTCCGGCTCGGGCGGCCCTGGTGGAGCATGACGCGTCACGGCGGGTCCCGGATCTCCCGGGGCCCGCCGTGACGCGTCGTAAGTGTGCGGACGTAAGCGTGCGGGCGTACGGGAGGGAGGCGGGGCCGGCCGTTGACATGTCCGATGCCCCCGACCATGCTGAGCAAGCGCTTAGTAGCGGGTGCCGACACCACGGGCACCACGGACACCACTGACACCACGCACGGTTGGGGAGGCGAGCTTCGATGGCGGAGCCCCGGGTTTTCACATCGGTCGACGAGCTGAAGGCTGCGGTCGGCGAGGAGTTGGGCACCAGTGACTGGCTGGAGGTCGACCAGAAGCGGATCGACCTGTTCGCGGACGCGACCGGCGACCACCAGTGGATCCACGTCGACCCGGAGAAGGCCGCCGCCGGCCCGTTCGGCACGACCATCGCGCACGGCTATCTGACGCTCTCGCTGCTGCCGGTGCTGGTGCCGCAGCTGATCCGCGTGGAGGGCGTGCGCATGGGCATCAACTACGGTGTGAACAAGGTCCGCTTCCCCTCCCCCCTGCCGGTCGGCTCGCGGGTGCGCGCGACCGCGCGGATCACGGAGGTCTCCGAGGTGGGCGAGGGCTGTGTCCAGTTCGCCTCACTGGTGACGGTCGAGCGGGAGGGCGGGGAGAAGCCGGTGTGCGTCGCGGAGAGCGTCGTGCGCTACTACCTGTGACGCCCGCGGCCCGCGGGGCTCACGCGTCCCGGTCCGCCCCGCCGGCGGTTTCCGCGGCGGGGGCGGCCGGGGCGCCGACCATCCTCAGCACCAGTCCGGCGTAGAGCTCGCCGATCTCCTCGGGGGTGCGCGTGCCGCCGGAGCGGAACCAGCGGGCGACGTCGATGCAGAGCGAGAGCACGGCCAGCGCCGTGCCCCGGATGTCGGGGACGGTGAAGTCCCCGGCGGCCACCCCGTCCTCCAGGATGCCGCGCAGGATCTCCTCGCTGCGCCGCCGCAGGGCGACGATCTCGGCGTAGTGCTCCTCGGCCAGCGCGTTCAGCTCGTACTGCACCACCCGGGCCGTGGTGTGGCGCTCGGCGTGCCAGCGGACGAAGGCCCGCACCGCGGCGGCGAGCCGGTCGGCGGGGGTCACGGCACTGTTGCCGGCCTCGGTGAGGATGCGCACCGAGCGCTCGTGGCCGACCCGGCTGATCTGGTAGAGCAGTTCCTCCTTGGTGCGGTAGTGGATGTAGAGGGCGGCGGGGCTCATCCCGGCGCGGGAGGCGATGTCCCGGGTGGTGGTGGCGTGGAAGCCGCGCTCGGCGAAGGCCTCGACGGCCGCCAGCAGCAGCCTGCGGGCGGCTTCGGGGGCCACCTCGCCCCAGGAGTCGTCCGGCTCCCCGGCACCGTCCGCGTCGCCCCGGGCGTCTTCCGCGGCGTTCACGGCGTCCACGGCGTCCACGGCGTCTCCGGACTCCGCGGCCTCCACGGACTCCGCTCCCGTCTCCGCAGCCATCAGCACCTCGCCCGTTAGTCCCACCGGGCGAACACCATACAACGGTTGCTGAGCAGCCGCTTAGGCAGCGGCCGCCCGGGAAGCGTGCGACGCGGAGGCCCTCAGAAGGCCGACACCCCGGTCAGCGAGCGGCCGATGAGCAGTTTGTGGATCTGGCTGGTGCCCTCGTACAGGGTCATCACGCGGGCGTCGCGCAGCAGCTTGCCGACGGGGTACTCGTCGATGTAGCCGTAGCCGCCGAAGACCTGAAGGGCGTTGTTGGCGGCGCGCACCGCGGCCTCGGAGGCGTAGAGCTTGGCGACGGAGGACTCGGTGGCGAAGGGCAGGCCCCGGTCTATGTGGTCGGCCACGCGCCAGGTCAGCAGCCGGGCGGCGTCGACGTCCACGGAGATGTCGCTGATCAGCTCCTGGACGAGCTGGTGGCGGGCGATGGGCTTGCCGAACTGCTCGCGCTCGGCGGCGTAGGAGACGGCCGCGTCCAGCGCCGCCTGGGCGATGCCGACGCAGCCGGCCGCCACCGACATGCGCCCCTTGGCGAGGGCGGACATGGCGACGGAGAATCCCTTGCCCTCTTCGGCGATGCGGCAGCCGTCGGGGACGCGGACGCCGTCGAGCACCAGCTCGGCGGTGGCCTGGCCGCGCAGGCCGAGCTTGCCGTGGATCTCCCGGCGGGTCAGGCCGGGGGTGTCGGTGGGGACGAGGAAGGCGGTGATCCCCTTGTGGCCGGGCTCGGTGCCGGTACGGGCGAAGAGCAGCACCACGTCGGCCCAGGTGCCGTTGGTGATGAACATCTTGGCGCCGTCGATGATCCAGTCGCCGCCGTCGCGGCGGGCGCGGGTGGCGAGGTTGGCGGCGTCGGAGCCGGTGCCGGGCTCGGTCAGGCCGAAGCAGCCGATCGCCTCGCCGGCGCACAGGGCCGGCAGCCACCGCCGCTTCTGCTCCTCGCTCCCCCAGGCCGCGATCGACTTGGCGACCAGGCCGAGGGAGACCGACAGCACCCCGCGCACGGCGGAGTCCCCGCGCCCCAGCTCCTCGGTGACCAGGCAGTACGCCAGGTGGTCGCCGCCGGAGCCGCCGTACTCCTCGTCGACGGTCAGGCCCAGGAAGCCCAGGTCGCCCAGGGACTTCACCACGGACCGGTCGATGCTCTCGGCGCGGTCCCACTCGGCGGCGTGCGGGACGATCTCCCGGTCGACGAACTCCTTGGCGAGCTGCCGCACGGCAGCCTGCTCCTGAGACAGCTCCAGATCCATGCCCAATAAACTAGCAGCGCTAGTTGCAGCTTCACAGATGCCGGACGAGACCCGAGGATGTGATCCGTGGCACGCCCACGTACCCCCCTGCTGAGCCGCGAGCGGATCGTGGCGGCGGCGCTCGCGCTGGTGGACGGCGAGGGCCTGCCCGCGGTGTCCACCCGCAGGCTCGCCGCCGAACTGGGCGTCAGCGGCCCGTCGTTGTACAACCACTTCCGCACCAAGGACGAGATCCTGGACGCGGTGGCCGACGCGGTGTGCGCCGGTGTCGACCTGTCGATGTTCGAGGACGGCACCGACTGGCGCGAGGCGCTGGTGGCCTGGGCCCGCTCCTACCGGGCGGCGCTCAGCGCGCACCCGAACATCGTCCCGTACCTGGCGCAGGGGCCGGGCCGGCGCCCGAGCCAGCTGCGGATGGCCGACGCGGTCTACGGCGCGATGCTCGACGCCGGGTGGCCGCGCGCCCACGCCACCCGCATCGGCGCGCTGATGCGGTACTTCGTGGCCGGTTCCGCGCTGGGCTCCTTCGCCCGCGGCTTCGTCGACGACGCGGCTCTGTACGAGCGCGACTACCCGCACCTGGACCAGGCCCACCTGCTGGCCGAGCACCAGCAGCGCGTCGACGAGGGCGCCTTCGAGACGGGCCTGCGCGCCCTCGTCGACGGGCTGGCGCTCCGGTTCCCCCCGGACCGGGAGCGGGCCCGGGATGCGGAGGACGGCGAGGAGCGGACGGGTTAGAAGACCACCAGCGCCCGGCCGCCGCGTCCGGCGAGCATGGCCTCGAAGGCCGCCGGCACGTCGGCCAGGCCGATCCGGTCGGTGACCAGCGTCCCCAGGTCCAGCCGCCCGGAGCGGACGTGCCCGGCGAGGACCGGCAGGTCGCGCACGGGGTCGCAGTTGCCGTAGACGCAGCCGGACAGGGTGCGGGCGAAGTGGAAGATCTCCAGCGGAGAGAAGGAGACCTGGCTGTCCTTGCCCCCGATGCCCACCACCGAGGTGCGGCCGCCGCGCCGGGTGGAGGACCAGGCGGCGCGGATGGTCTCCGCACGGCCGACGCACTCGACGGCGGCGTCCGCGCCCAGCCCGCCGGTGATCTTCCGGATCTCCTTGGCGGTGGCTTCGGAGGAGAGCAGGAAGTCGGTGGCCCCGGCGCGGCGGGCAAGTTCCTCCTTGCCCGGGGAGACGTCCACGGCGACGATCCGCTCCGCGCCCGCGATCCGCGCCGCCTGGATCACCGCCAGACCGACCCCGCCGACGCCGAAGACGGCCAGCGACTCGCCCTCGCGCAGGCGGACACTGTGGTTGACCGCGCCGTAGCCGGTCAGGACCGCGCAGCCCAGCAGGGCCGCGTCGGCCAGCGGTACGCCGGCGGGCAGCGGCAGCACACCGCGCTCGGCGACGACCGTCTCCTCGGCGAACGCGGCCGTGCCCAGGCCCGGGTACAGGTCGCGGCCGTCGGCGGAGCGGGCGTAGGGGACGCCGCTGGCCGCGTTGGCCTCGGTGCACAGCCAGGGCTCGCCCAGCCTCGCGCAGAAGTGGCAGCTCCCGCAGGAGGGCGCCCAGTTGAGGACGACCTCGTCGCCGGGGGCGACGGTGGTCACGCCCTCGCCCACGGCGGTCACGGTGCCCGCGCCCTCGTGGCCGAGGACGGCGGGCACGGGCTGGCGCAGGGTGCCGTTGGACAGCGACAGGTCGGAGTGGCAGACCCCGGCGGCGGCGAGGCGGACCCTCACCCGGCCGGGGCCGGGCTCCGGCAGGTCGATCTCCCCCAGTTCCAGCGGGGCTTGGGCGGCGGGCAGGACTACGGCGCGGACCACGTGGCGTCTCCTCTCGCGTCCTCGGGCGGACGGGCTGCTTGCGGTGGGGCCGGACGGGAAGGTGCTCAGAACTGCAGGGACTTGGTCTGGAGGTACTCGGTCAGACCGTGCGGGCCAAGCTCCCTGCCCACGCCGGACTGCTTGTAGCCGCCGAAGGGGGCGAGCGGGTTGAACCGGCCGCCGTTGACGTCCACCTGGCCGGTCTGCAGACGGCGGGCGAAGGCGACGGCTTCCTCGTCGTCGGCGGCCCACACCGCGCCCGACAGCCCGTAGGCGGAGTCGTTGGCGATCCGGGCGGCGTCGTCGGCGTCCTCGTAGCGCAGAACGCTCAGGACCGGGCCGAAGATCTCCTCGCGGGCGATGGTCATACCGGGGGTGACGCCCGCGAAGACGGTGGGGCGCACGTAGTAGCCGCGCTCCATCCCCTCGGGGGCGTCCGCGCCGCCCGCGACGAGGGTGGCGCCCTCCTCGACGCCGGTGCGGATGTAGCCGGTGACGCGCTCGCGCTGCCCGGCGTTGACCACCGGGCCCAGGCGCGTGGCGGGGTCGGTGGGGTCGCCGGGGGTGTACTTGGCCGCCGCGGCGGCGGCGATCTCCACCGCCTCGTCGTACCGGTCGGCGTGGACCAGCATGCGGGTCCACGCGCTGCACGTCTGGCCGGCGTTGGCCATCACGTTGCCCACACCGATCTTCACGGCCTTCACCAGGTCCGCGCCGGGCAGGATGACGTTGGCGGACTTGCCGCCCAGTTCCAGCGCGACCCGCTTGACCGCGCCGCCGGCGATCGCGCCGATGCGGCGGCCGACGGCGGTGGAGCCGGTGAAGGAGACCATGTCCACGCCGTCGTGCTCGGCCAGCGCCTGCCCGGCGACCGGGCCGCGCCCGGTGACGAGGTTGAACACCCCGGCGGGCACCCCCGCCTCGGCCACGGCCTCGGCGAAGATCCGCGCGACCAGCGGGGTGTCCTCGGCGGGCTTGAGGACCACCGTGCAGCCGGCCGCCAGGGCCGGGGCCACCTTGGCGACGACCTGGTGCAGCGGGTAGTTCCAGGGGGTGATGGCGCCGACGACGCCGACCGGCTCGTGCAGTACGCGGGAGTTGCCCAGCCTCTCCTCGAAGGGGTGCTCGGCGGCGAGCCCGGCGTACGTCCCGGCGACCGTGATGGGCAGATCGGCGTGGACGGCCTGCGAGAAGGACAGCGGGGCGCCCAGCTCCGCGGTGACGGTGGCCGCGATCTCCTCGCGGCGGGCGGCCAGGGCTTCGCGCAGCGCGCCGAGCCGCGCCGCGCGCTCGGCGGGCGGTGCGGCGGCCCAGCCGGGCAGGGCCGCGCGGGCCGCCGCCACGGCCGCGTCGACGTCCTCGGCGGTGCCCGCCGGAACGGTGCCGATGATCTCCTCGGTGGCCGGATCGACGACCTCGATCGTCTCCGTGCCCGCGGCGGGGCGCCACTCTCCGTCGATGTACATGCCGTTGTGTGCCTGCATGACCCCAAACTAGCGGCGCTAGTTTGGGGTGTCAGCAGGACGGCACATGCCGTGGATCACACGGAGGACGGGGCGGGGGATCCGGCCGGGGACGGGAAGGCCGGTTCGGACTCCGCGGCGGCCTCTCCTGCGGGCGTCGCGGCGGGCGTCGCGGCGGGTGCCACCCGTACCGGGAACCCGTTGAGCACGGCCGTCCCCGACAGCGGGTCGAGCAGCCGCCCGTCCAGGAGCTGGTTGACGTTGGCCCCCGGCTCGGCGGAGGCCACGGGCGTGCGGGTGCCGGGCCGGTCGTGGCCCCAGCCGTGCGGCAGGCTGACGACCCCCGGGGCCACCTCGTCGGTCACCTCCACCGGCGCCCGTACCGCGCCCCCGTCGCCGGTGATCTCGGCCAGGGAGCCGTCGGCCAGGCCGAGCCGGGCGGCGTCGGCGGGGTGGACGTGGAGGGTGCAGCGGTTGCTTCCGCCCTTCAGGCCGGGGACGTTGTGCATCCAGCTGTTGTTGGAGCGCAGATGGCGGCGGCCGACCAGCACCAGTGCGCCGGGCTCCCCCTGGCGGTCTGCCAGGAAGCGGCGCAGCCGCGGTATGTCGGCGGCGATCGGCTCCGGGCACAGCTCGACCTTGCCGGAGGGGGTGCGCAGCACCTCGGGCAGGCGGGGGCGCAGCGGGCCCAGATCGATGCCGTGGGGGTGCTCCAGCAGCTTCGCCAGGGTCAGGCCGCCGGGGTCGGCGCCGAAGCCGTCGCCGTAGGGGCCCAGCCGCAGCATCATGTCCAGCCGCCGCTCGGGGCCGCTCTCCCCGCCCAGCAGGCGGGTCAGCTCTCCGGTGTCCCGGCCGTGGACGGGGGAGAGCGGGTCGGCGACGGCGGCGGACAGGGTGTGCTCGACGACCATGGCGTCGACCGACTCCGGGTCGGCGCCGGGCGCGCCGGAGGCGCACAGCACCAGCCGGGCCAGGATCGCGCTCTCGCTCGTCTCCCCCTCGCCCGGGGGGATCACGGGCCGGGTGTAGCGCACCTGGTTGCGGACGGCCAGGGCGTTGAAGCTGAAGTCGAAGTGCGGGGAGCGGGATGGCGGGGGCGGGGGCAGCACCACATGGGCGTGGCGGGAGGTCTCGTTGAGGTACGGGTCGACGCTGACCATGAAGTCCAGCCCGGCCAGGGCGCGTTCGAGGCGCGCGCCGTCGGGCGCGGAGAGCACCGGGTTGCCGGCGACGCAGACCAGCGCCCGTACCCGCCCCTCGCCCGGGGTGTCGATCTCCTCGGCCAGCGCGGCGGCCGGGAACTCCCCCTTGACCTCCGGGTGCCCGCTGACCCGGCTGTGTCTGCGGCCGGTGGCGAAGCCCCGGCCCGGGGCGGGCGGGCGGGGGGCGCGGGCGGTGGCCGACAGCGGGAACATCACGCCGCCGGGCCGGTCGAGGTTGCCGGTCAGCGCGCCCAGGACGTCCACCAGCCAGCTGGCCGTGGTGCCGAACTCCACGGTGGTGCTGCCGATGCGGCCGTAGACCGCGGCGCGCTCGGCGGCGGCCAGTTCGCGGGCGAGGGTGCGGATGACCTCCGGCTCGACGCCGCAGGCGCCGGAGACGGCCTCGGGGGTGAAGTCGGCCGCCAGCCGGGCCACGTCCTCCACACCGCCGAGGTGCTCCCCGGCCGCGCCGGTGTCGACCAGTTCCTCGGCGAAGAGGACCTGGACCATCGCCATCAGCAGCAGGGCGTCCCCGCCGGGCCGCACGGCCACGTGCCGGTCGGCCAGGCGCGCGGTGCGGGTGCGGCGCGGGTCGACGACGGTGAGGGTGCCGCCGCGTCTGCGCAGCGCCCTCAGTCGGCCGGGGAAGTCGGGGGCGGTGCACAGACTGCCGTTGGACTCCAGCGGGTTGGCGCCGACGACCAGCAGATGGTCGGTGCGGTCCAGGTCGGGGACGGGGATGGCCAGGGGGTCGCCGTAGAGCAGCCCGCTGGAGGCGTGCTTGGGCATCTGGTCGAGGGTGGAGGCGGTGAAGACGTTGGGGGTGCGCAGCGCCTTGACCAGCAGGGGCGGGTAGAGGGCGCCGGCGACGGTGTGGACGTTGGGGTTGCCCAGGAAGAGGGCGACGGCCCGGGGGTCGCCGTCCTCCAGGACGCGGCCCAGCCCTTCGGCGACCGCCGCGAACGCCTCCTCCCAGCTCGCCTCGCGCAGTTCGCCGTCGCGGCGGACCAGGGGGCGGGCGAGGCGGTGGGGGTCGGCGTCCAGTTCGCCGAGGAGGGCGCCCTTGGGGCAGACGAAGCCGCGGCTGAAGACGTCGTCGCGGTCGCCGCGGGCGGCGGTGATCCGCTCCCGTCCGCCGTCGTCCGGTGCGACCGTGACGACCAGTCCGCAGGTGGCCTCGCACAGCGGGCAGATCCGCGGGGCGGTGCGGGCGCCGGGGCCCGCGGCGGGGCCGGGCTCCGCGTTCGACTGCGTGGTGACACTCTCCGGCATCGGTCCCCCTGATGAGCGGCGTCCGGGTGGGCGGTGCGGTCCGGCGGCTCCATACCGACCGGCCGGTAAGGGAACCTTAGCCCCGTCGCCCCCCGGTCGCCCAGGGGTGGGAGCCGAAACGGCGGCACACCCGTCCAACGCTCGCCGTTGACGTGCGGACCCCCGAATTCCTATGGTTGACAACAGGAAACCCTGAGCACCGGGAGCGTTGCGATGAGTGGCACCACAAGCGGTTTCGAGCAGGCGCGCAAGACCGCGGAGGGGCTGGCGTACTCCTCCGGTTTCGGCAACGAACACGCCTCCGAAGCCGTTCCGGGAGCGCTCCCGGTCGGTCGCAACTCCCCCCAGCGCGCCCCCCTGGGGCTCTACGCCGAGCAGCTCAGCGGCACCGCCTTCACCGAGCCGCGCGCCCACAACCGCCGCTCGTGGCTGTACCGCGTCCGCCCCTCCGCCGCCCACCCCCGCTTCGTCCGCGCCGACGGCGGCTCCCTGCGCGGCGCCCCCTTCACCGAGACCGAGCCCGACCCCAACAGGCTGCGCTGGGACCCGCTGCCCGACCCCGCCCCCGGCACCGACTTCCTGGACGGGCTGTGGACCCTGGGCGGCAACGGCGACGCCGCCCGGCGCGAGGGCGTGGCCATCCACCTGTACGCCGCCAACGCCCCCATGGAACGCCGGGTGTTCAGCTCCGCGGACGGCGAGCTGCTGATCGTGCCCGAGCGCGGCGGCCTGCTGCTGCGCACCGAGTTCGGCCTGCTGCGCGCCGAGCCGGGCCACATCGCGCTGATCCCGCGCGGGGTCCGCTTCCGCGTCGAGCCGCTGGACGCGGTGGTGCGCGGCTACGTCTGCGAGAACATGGGCCGCCCCTTCGTCCTGCCCGACCTCGGCCCCATCGGCGCCAACGGCCTGGCAAACCCCCGCGACTTCCTCGCCCCCACCGCCGCGTACGAGGACGTGGAGGGCCAGGTGGAGGTGGTCAGCAAGTTCTGCGGCGGCCTGTGGACGGCCACCTACGACCACTCACCCCTGGACGTCGTCGCCTGGCACGGCAACCTGGTGCCCTACGTCTACGACCTGCGCCGCTTCAACGTGATCGGCAGCATCAGCTACGACCACCCCGACCCGTCGATCTTCACCGTCCTCACCTCGCCGTCGGACACCCCGGGCCTGGCGGGCGTGGACTTCGTGGTCTTCGCCCCGCGCTGGCTGGTCGGGGAGGACACCTTCCGGCCGCCGTACTTCCACCGCAACGTGATGAGCGAGTACATGGGCCTGATCGAAGGCGCCTACGACGCCAAGACGGCCGGCCCCGGCGGCTTCGTCCCCGGCGGCGGATCGCTGCACAACATGATGTCCGCCCACGGTCCGGACCGCGAGACCTTCGACCGGGCCAGCGCCGCCGAGCTGGTCCCGCAGAAGGTGGACGACGGACTGGCCTTCATGTTCGAGACCCGCTGGCCGGTGACGCTGACCGCCCAGGCGCGCGACGCCGGGCACCTCCAGCACGGCTACGACGACGTCTGGCAGGGCCTGGAGCGCCACTTCCGGGGGTGAGGGCCCGCATCCGGAGGCGATGGCGCGTACCGTGACCCACGACGTACCGCCGCACCGCCGCCGCGTCACGCCGTCGTGACGCGGCGGCCCGGCAACACCCGGCAACCCAGCCTGGCCGTCCGGAGGCCGCCTTGACCACCTTCGCTCCCGACTCGCTCGCGCTGAACCGCAAACTGCCGCTGTGGTACCAGGTCTCGCAGTCCCTGCGCGCCTCGATACTCGGCCGCTCCCCCGGCGCGCCCCTGCGCCTGCCCACCGAGGAGCGGCTCGCCGAGCACTACGGCGTCAGCGTGCTGACCATGCGCCAGGCGCTCAAGGAGCTGGAGAACGAGGGGCTGATCTCCCGGCACCGGCGGCGCGGCACCTTCATCGAGCCGAGCGCCCGCAGCGGGTCCCCCGTACGGCTGCTCGGCTCGGTGGACGCCATCGTGGCCCAGCAGTCGGGCGAGGAGACGGTGCTGCTGGGGCACGGCACCGGACCGGTCCCCGGGGAACTGGCCGAGTACTTCCCCGACCTCACCGAGGCGGTGGCCTACCGGCGGCTGCGCCGCGACCGGGAGACGGGCGAGCCGACCAACTGGGCGGAGAACCTCGTCCGCCCCGAACTGGCCGGCCGCATCGACCTGGAGGACCTGGAGCGCTGGCCCATGACGAAGGTGCTGCGCGACGCCGTGGGGGTGCGGATCAGCCGCATCACCGACACCGTCCAGGCGCGGCTGGCCGACCCGGAGACGGCCGAACTGCTCCAGGTGCCGCTGCTCAGCCCGATCCTGCACTACACCGGCGTCACCTACGACGAGAGCGGCCGGGTGGTGGACGTGGCCCGCATCCACTACCGCGGCGACCGCTTCTCCTTCTCCGTCACCGTGGAGGCGGACTGACGCCGATCCGCTTCCGTAGCATGCGTGCGGTGAGCCGTACGGGAAGGGGAACGGGGAGGGAACCGGTGGGTGCCGCAACGGGCGGCGGCGGTGAGGCCGTCCCGCTCGACGAGCTGATGCCCTGGTCGGCCCGGCCGCCGCGGCCGGGCCGGGACTGGGTGACGGCGCCGGACGACGCGTCGCTGCGGTCCCGCTGGGCCGCGCTCCTGCGGGCCTCCGGCGCCGAGCGCGAGGCGCTGTTCGTCCCCAGCCGCGCCCGCACCACCCGCACCGCCGTCCCCCAGCTCCCCGGCCCCGCCGGGAGCGCCGGCGCCCCCACCGTCCGGCTGGACCGGGAGGACGGACCGTGCCCTGAGCCGGTGCGGGTGCTGTGCGGACCGTACGACCGGCAGTGGCTGATACCGGACCACCGCCTGCTCGACGACGCACGGCCGGAGCTGTGGCGGGTCGCCGGCGACCGGCAGGTCTTCCTGGTCGAGCCCCCGGCCGCGCCCCGCTCCCCCGCCCCGGAGCCGGTCTTCACCGAACTGCTCCCGGTCGCCGCCGCGGCGTCCCGGCCCGGACGCGTACGCCCCCTCTACCGGCGCCCCGGCGGCCGTGAGCCCAACCTCGCCCCGGGCCTGGCCGGACTGCTGGCCCGGGTGCTGGGCACACCGGTGACGGCCGAGGACGTCCTGGCCTGGACGGCCGCCGCGGTACGCACCGCCCCCGCCGCCCCCGGAGGCCACGCCGTGCCGCTCACCGCGGACCGCGAGACGTGGCGGGAGGGCGTCGCGCTGGGCCGCGAGGTGCT
>NZ_JBKJFM010000175.1:0-12039 GCF_046614825.1 Streptomyces nanhaiensis | reverse complement strand
GCACCGCCCGGGCGGTGCGGCCGGCCGCACCGCCGGGGCCCCCGCGCAGCGGGGTGTCCTCCTCGCGGTAGCGGGCCAGCGCCCGGCCCTCGTGGCAGGGCGGCGGCGTCCCGTCGGCCCGCACCACGCGCCACCACGGCACCGCGCCGCCGTAGAGGGACATCACCCGGCCCACCTGCCGCGGGCCTCCCTCCTCCAGCCACTCGGCCACGTCGCCGTACGTCATCACCCGGCCGGGCGGAATGCTCTCCACCACGGCCAGCACCCTCTCCGCGTAGTCCGGCAGCTCGCCGGCGGGCCCGGTCATGGCGGCCATGGTGCCCCATGCCGCCACCGGCCCGCACGGGCGGCGGCGCGCGGCCCGGCGCGACACGCGCAAACGCGGCTTTCCGCGGAGAAAAGCGACCTCCCTCACCGGTCCGCCGCCTCCTCGTGCCACCATCGTCCCGGCGGTGACAGGTGATACGAGAGCGAAAAGGGACCGGAGAGCGGTCCGGAGACCAGGGCGGGCCCCCTCCTCGGGAGGAGCCCCGTTCCGCTCACCCCTCGCCGCACACCGGCGGCCCCGGCCGGGAGCCCGCGGAACCCGCGGGCGGCGACGACACCGGCGCCGGGACGGGCCAGGAGCACGTCGACGGCGACGAGCCGATCCTCCCCGCCCGGGTGCACCGCCCCTCCGATCTGGTGCGGCTGCTGCTCGGGACCCTCGGCATCGCCGTCGTCCTGGTCGTCGCAGCCTTCGCCCACGGCACCACCGCGGGCCTGGAGCAGGACATCGGCAAGGGCGCGGGCCAGGCCCCGCCCCTGCTGATCAGCTTCGCCGGCTTCGCCTCCAGCGTCGCCGTGCTCATCGTGCCGGTGGCCTTCGCGCTGGAGCGGCTGATCAAACGCGACGGGCTGCGGATCGCCGACGGCGTGCTCGCCGCCGTCCTGGCGCACGGCGCGTCGCTCGCCACCGACCTGTGGGTCGCCGAGCAGGCCCCCGGCTCCATCCGGAACGCGCTGACCAGCCCGGCCCCGGAAGGCGGGCTCACCGATCCGGTGCACGGCTACCTGGCCCCCGTCATCGCCTACATGACGGCCGTCGGCATGGCCCGCAGGCCCCGCTGGCGGGTGCTGCTGTGGGCGGTGCTGCTGCTGGACGCCTTCGCGGTGCTGGTCGGCGGCTACACCACGCCGTTCTCGATCCTGGTCACCGTGCTGATCGGCTGGACCGTCGCCTACGGCACGCTCTACGCCGTCGGCTCCCCCAACGTCCGCCCCACCGGCCAGAACCTGCTGGCGGGGCTGCGGCGGGTGGGCTTCAGGCCGGTCCGGGCGCTGCGTCTGGACCCCGTCGACACCACCGACCCCGCGGAGTCCGAACGGGCCGAGCAGAGCGACCGGGCCCGGCGCTACCTGGTCACCCTGGAGGACGGCCCGCCGCTCGACGTGACCGTCGTGGACCGCGAGCAGCAGGCGCACGGCTACTTCTACCGCGCCTGGCGCCGCTTCGCGCTGCGCGGCATCACCCAGCGCCGCAGCCTCCAGTCGCTGCGCCAGGCGCTGGAGCAGGAAGCCCTGCTGGCGTACGCGGCCATCGCCGCCGGGGCCAACGTCCCGAGGCTGATCGCCACCTCCGAGCTGGGCCCCGACGCCGTCATGCTCGTCTACGAGCACGTCGACGGGCACGGCCTGGGCTCCCTGCCCGACGAGGAGGTCACCGACGAGCTGATGCGCGCGGTCTGGCGGCAGGTGCGGGCGCTGCAGTCCCGGCGGATCGCCCACCGCAGGCTGGAGGACGACGCCCTGCTGGTGAGCCCGTCCGGCGAGGTGTTCCTCACCGACCTCAGCGCCGGTGAGATCGCGGCCGGCGATCTGGTGCTGCGGATGGACGTGGCACAGCTGCTGACCACCTTCGGCCTGCGCGTCGGAGCCGAGCGCTCGGTCGCGGCGGCGGTGGAGGCGCTCGGCCCGGACGCGGTGGCCGACAGTCTCCCGCTGCTCCAGCCGATCGCGCTCAGCCGCGGCACCCGCGCCACCCTGCGCAGACTGGCCAAGGAGCGGGCGCAGCGCGAGCGGGAGGCGGCCATCGAGGCGTCCCGCCACAGCCGCGAGCTGCGCCACGCCCAGGGGCACGCGCCCGCCGGCGACCGGAAGTCGCTCCGGGCGGAGAAGCACGCCGAGAAGCAGGCCGTCATGGAGGCCCTGGAGGAGGCGCGCGAGGAGGACCTGCTGGCGCAGATCCGCCGGCAGGTGCTGCTGGTCCGCCCGCAGGCCCCCGTACAGCCCGCCCGGCTGGAGCGCGTCAGGCCGCGCACGCTGGTCAGCTTCATCGCCGGGGCCTTCGCCGCGTACTTCCTGCTCTCCCAGCTCACCCACGTGGACTTCCGGCAGGTCATCGCGGGGGCGGACTGGGGCTGGGTGGCCGCCTCGCTGCTGTTCTCCGCCCTGACGTACTTCGCGGCGGCGATGAGCCTGCTCGGCTTCGTGCCCGAGAAGGTCCCCTTCCTGCGCACGGTGGTCGCCCAGGTGGCGGGCTCCTTCGTCAAGCTGGTGGCGCCCGCGGCGGTCGGCGGCGTCGCGCTCAACACCCGCTTCCTGCAGCGTGCCGGGGTCCGGCCCGGCCACGCGGTCGCCAGCGTCGGCGCCTCCCAGCTGTTCGGCCTGGGCAGCCATGTCGTCCTGCTGCTGACCTTCGGCTATCTGACGGGCACGGAGCACACCCCGACCCTCTCCCCGTCCCGCACTGTCATCGCCGGACTGCTGACGGTCGCGGTGCTTTCCCTGATCGTGACGGCCATCCCGGCGCTGCGGAAGTTCGTGGTGGAGCGGGTGCGGGCGCTGTTCGCCGGCGTCGTCCCGCGGATGCTGGACGTCGTCCAGCGCCCGCAGAAGCTGCTCAGCGGCATCGGCGGCATGCTGCTGCTGACGGTGTCGTTCGTGCTGTGCCTGGACGCGTCGGTGCGCGCCTTCGGCGGCGAGCTGAGCTACGCGAGCATCGCGGTCGTCTTCCTGGCGGGCAACGCGCTGGGCTCCGCGGCGCCCACCCCGGGAGGTCTGGGCGCGGTGGAGGCCGCGCTGATCGCGGGTCTGATCGCTTTCGGGCTGCCGAAGGAGATCGCCACCCCGGCGGTCCTGCTCTTCCGTCTGATGACCTTCTGGCTGCCGGTTCTGCCCGGCTGGTTCTCCTTCACCCACCTCACGCGCCGGGAGGCGCTCTGACCGCCTGAGCCCGCGCGGGCGCACCATCCTCGCCGACCTCGCGGATGCGAGGGCCACAGCCTGTTCCGCCTTGCACATGCGAGTCGGTACGCCATAACGTCATGCGCATGCGCTCCTACTCCATGGGCCGGGCGGCCCGGCTGCTCGGTGTCAGCCCCGACACGGTGCGCCGCTGGGCGGACGCCGGGCGGCTGCCCACCCGCCGGGACGAGGGCGGCAGGCGGCTGGTGGAGGGCGCGGACCTGGCCGCCTTCGCCGCGGCGCTCGCCGCGGACGCCGCCGACGGCGAGGACGACGGACCGCACACCAGCGTCCGCAACGCCTTCCCCGGGATCATCACCGCCGTCCGCCTCGGTGACGTCGCCGCGCAGGTCGAGATCCAGGCCGGGCCCCACCGGCTGGTCTCCCTGCTGACCCGGGAGGCCGTGGAGGAACTGGGGCTGGCGGTCGGTATGGAGGCCGTGGCCCGGGTGAAGGCCACCAACGTCCACGTCGACCGGGCATGAGGCGGCCCGCCGTGTCCCTCCGCCGCACACGCCGCACACCCCGCGGACTCCGCGCCGTCCTCCTGCCGGCCGTCCTGGCCCTGGTGGCGGCCCTCACGTCCGGCTGCGGGGGCGGGGCCTCCGGCACCACGCGGACCGCCGTGACGGTGCTTGCGGCCTCCTCCCTCACCGACGTCCTCACCGAGGCGGGCGCCGCGTACGAGGAGGAGCGCCCCGGCGTACGGCTGCGCCTGTCCTTCGCCGGCTCCCAGGAGCTGGCCGCGCAGATCCGCCAGGGCGCGCCCGCCGATCTGGTCGTCACCGCCGACACCGCGACGATGGAATCCCTGCGGGACTTCACCGGCCCGTCCACCGTGATCGCCCGCAACCGGCTCGTCGTCGCCACCGCCCCCGGCAACCCCCTGGGCATCGACTCCCTCCGCGACCTCGCCCGCCAGGACGCGAAGGTGGTGCTCGCCGCCCCCGAGGTCCCCGCCGGGCGGTACGGGCAGCGGCTGCTGGAGCGGCACGGCGTCACCGTGCGCCCGGTCTCCCGGGAGCCGAGCGTGCGGGCCGTGCTGAGCAAGGTGGAGCTGGGCGAGGCCGACGCGGGGCTGGTGTACGCCACGGACGCCGCCGCCGCGGGCGGTGCCGTCGGCACCGCCCCCGTCCCCGGCGGCCCGGGCACCGCCGTGCGGTACCACGCCGCCCCTCTGAAGGGGGCCGACCACCCCGGGGAGGCCGCCGCCGTCATCGCCTGGCTGGGCGCCGAACCGGCCCGCCGCCTCCTGCGCGAGGCCGGCTTCCTGCTGCCGTGAACCGTCGTCCCGCACGCCGCGCGGCCTCCCGCACCCGGCCGCCCACCGCGCTCGCCCTGCCCGCCGTGTCCGCCGTCGCCTTCCTGGCCGTCCCGCTGGCCGGGGTACTGGCCCACACACCCTGGTCCGGCCTCCCCGGGCAGCTCACCTCGCCCGACGTGCTCCGGGCGCTGGGACTGTCCCTGCTGGTCTCCGTCCTCGCCCTGCTGCTCTCCCTCGCCCTGGGCGTGCCGCTGGCGTGGCTGCTGGCCCGCGCCGACTTCCCCGGCAAGGCGCTGGTGCGCTCCCTGGTGCTGCTGCCGATGGTGCTGCCGCCGACCGTCGCGGGCGTCGCCCTGCTGCGCGGCTTCGGCCGCGGCGGTCTGCTGGGCGGGCCGCTGGAGGCGGTGGGGGTGACGCTGCCGTTCTCCACCGCGGGCGCGGTGGTCGCCGCGGCCTTCGTGGCGATGCCGTTCCTGGTCATCGGCCTGGAGGGGGCGCTGGCCGGGATCCATCCGCGCTACGAGGAGGCCGCCGCCACCATGGGCGCGACCCTCTCCCAGACGCTGCGGTACGTCACCCTGCCCATGGTGGCGCCCTCCCTGGCCGCCGGCGCCGCGCTGTGCTGGGCGCGGGCGCTGGGCGAGTTCGGTGCGACGATCACCTTCGCGGGCAATCTGCCGGGGGTCACCCAGACCCTGCCGCTCCAGGTCTATCTGCTCCTCCAGCAGGACCCGGCGGCCGCGACCTCGGTCTCGCTGCTGCTGCTCGCCGTGGCGGCGGCCGTCCTGCTCGCCCTGCGCGGCCGCTGGCCGGGCCACTCGCGCTGACACGCGCGGCCGACGGCTCGGCCGCTCCTCGCCGGGTGTCCGCCGGCGAGGAGCGGCCGGGCGGGCGGATCAGATCCTCGCGTCGATCATTCCGGCGTTGTGCAGCGGCAGCCAGAAGGCGCACCGGTGGCGGGCGGCGAAATCGGTCCTCGGCACGATATGGGTCGGTGTCAGGGTGAGCACCGAGGGGGTCCGCGCGGTGAACGCCGGCCAGGCGGGCGTGCCGGGACCGTTCGGGTTCCCGGTCCTGGCGAAGCGGGTCCAGTACTCGATCATGGTGTCGGAGAGGGCTCGCTGGGCGCGGGTGAACGGCCGCCCCGGGGGGCCGTCGATGTCGAAGAGGTAGGGGAGCTCGGAGGTGTGACCGGCGCCCGGAATCGACGGGTCGGAACCGGCGGGCTCGGGGTCGGCGAACTCGTAGGCGTACGTCGGTGTGGCGGACGCCAGCAGACCCGTGTCCTGGTGGATGCTGCAGGCGTAGATGCCGTCCGTCATCGCCGCCCCCAGGGCGCGCGAGGGTGAGGGGTAGTCGGACAGCGGGTACTCGGTGGCGATCCGCGCGGCCGCCTCGGGCCCGAAGTGCCTGGTGATGGCCTCCGGGTACTCCGCGGCCGGGATCGGCTCCGGGTAGTCGTAGTCGACGAAGTAGGCGCCCTCGTCGCGGGTCGATCCGATGACGACCGGCACGTGGTGGTAAGCGTCCGCGGCGAAGGCCTCTTCCACCTGCCGGGGGAAGACGGTGTTCCCGACCACGGGCGCCCAGACGAGCGGCTCCGCCTCCACGATGATGTCCCGCACCGGTCTGGTCCGCAGGCAGTCGGCGGCCGTGGCGGCGTCCGTGCAGCCGAGCCGGGTGGCGAGTTCGGTGCCGGTTCGGTCGGCCTGGCGCTGGTTCGGCATCGTGAACCCGCCGCAGCCGCTCTGCGAGACGGCCCGGTGGAACAGACCCGCCGCGGTCGGAGACACCATGTGCTGGCAGACGTTGGCGCCGCCGGCGGACTCGCCGAAGACGGTGACGTTGCCCCTGTCGCCGCCGAAGGCGGCGGCGTTCGTCCGCACCCAGCGCAACGCGGCCTGCTGGTCCATCAGCGTGTAGACGCCCGAGGAGTGGTCGGCCGACTCGGCCGACAGGGACGGCAGGGCGAGGTACCCGAGGGCGCCCAGCCGGGAGTTCACCGTGACCACGACGACGCCCTTGGCCACCATCCGGCTGGGGTCGTACGAGCCGCCGGTCCCGTACTTGTAGCTGCCGCCGTGAAACCACACCATCACCGGCATCGGTTTCCCGGTACGGACGGCGGGTGTGTGGACGTTCAGGAAGAGGCAGTCCTCCTGGAGGGTCAGGCCGGGAGGCTCATCCGTCATCTGGGGGCACGGCGGGCCGAGCTCGGTGGCCATCCGGGTCCCCTGCCAGACGGGGGCGGCTTTCGGGGGCTTCCAGCGCAGCGGTCCCACGGGAGGGGCCGCGTACGGGATGCCCAGGAACTGGTCCACGCCACGGCGTTCGACGCCCTGGAGGCGGCCCTGGGCAACGGTGACCACCGGGCCGGAGACGGCGGACGCCGGCGCGGCGGACGGCAGCAGCGCGCCGAAGGCCGACGCCATGGCCGCGATACCGGCGAGAAGCACCTTTCCCGGGCGGGCCGCTCTTCGGCACGGACGGCGGAGAGCCGCGAGGCGGGTGCGGACCGGAGGGCGGGCAGGTCCCATGGGCGATGTCCTTCCTCTCATGTGTCGGCGGCGCATGGAGAGGGGCGCGGGTGCGTTTTCGGCACCGGGCCGAGTAGGTCTTCCAGGGGGTGCCCGGCACGGCCCTCATCGGGCCCCGGGGCACGGCGGGCGCGGAGTGCCGACAGGGTTGAAGAGGGGCCCGGTGCCCCGCCGTCCGCCGCGGGCCCGGACCGGTCACGGGCATGTGTCATGGTTTGCCCCTCTCCACGGACCGAGTGCGGTCACAGCCATCCCCGCGGGCCGGAGGGACCAGGCCGGAGCAGCTGCGCGGTCACCCGTTCGACCGCGGAGACCGCCTGCCCGCGCTACCGCCGGATGGCGAACGGACCACGTGGAAGGCGCGGCGGGGCGCTCTCCGTCCTCGGGGGCCCGGACACACGAGTGCCCGACGGCGCCTCGGGCCCAGCCGTGCGGCGCGACCGGAAGACCGGTCGCGGAAGACCGCGGCACGGCCGAGGGCGTTACGGCCGTCCGGCGGTCATGCCCCTGTCATTATCTGGGCCGTCGGAGGACCGCCGGACGCGGCTGACGACGACAGGTGACGACCGCGTTCCGGCAGCACTGTGGCGGGGTGCGGCACATCGCCGCACCCCGCCACAGGGGGCTTTCAGTAGACCGGCTTCTCCGGCTCGATCTGGGTGACCCAGCCGACGACACCGCCGCCGACGTGGACGGCGTCGGAGAAGCCCGCGTTCTTCAGGACCGCGAGGACTTCCGCACTGCGGACACCCGTCTTGCAGTGCAGGACGATCCGCTTGTCCTGCGACAGCTCGCCCAGCGCGTTGCCCATCAGGAACTCGTTCTTCGGGATCAGGCGCGCGCCCGGGATGGAGACGATCTCGTACTCGTTGGGCTCGCGGACATCGATGATGTCGATGTTCTCGCCCTCGTCGATCCACTCCTTGAGCTGCTGCGGGGTGATGGTCGAGCCCATCGCGGCCTGCTGGGCCTCGTCGGAGACGACGCCGCAGAACGCCTCGTAGTCGATCAGCTCGGTGACCGTCGGGTTCTTGCCGCAGACCGCGCACTCGGGGTCCTTGCGGACCTTGACCTGGCGGTAGTTCATCTCCAGGGCGTCGTAGATCATCAGGCGGCCGAGCAGCGGCTCGCCGATGCCCGCCAGGAGCTTGATCGCCTCGGTGGTCTGGATCGAGCCGATGGACGCGCACAGCACGCCCAGCACGCCGCCCTCGGCGCAGCTCGGGACCATGCCCGGCGGCGGGGGCTCGGGGTACAGGCAGCGGTAGCACGGCCCGTGCTCGCTCCAGAAGACCGACGCCTGGCCGTCGAAGCGGTAGATCGAGCCCCACACGTACGGCTTCTTCAGCAGCACGCAGGCGTCGTTGACCAGGTAGCGGGTGGCGAAGTTGTCGGTGCCGTCCACGATCAGGTCGTACTCGGCGAAGATCTCCATCACGTTGGAGGAGTCCAGCCGCTCGGTGTGGAGGTTGACCTTCACGTACGGGTTGATCCCGAGCACCGTGTCCCGCGCGGACTCGGCCTTGGGCCGGCCGATGTCCGCCTGGCTGTGGATGACCTGGCGCTGGAGGTTGGACTCGTCGACCTCGTCGAACTCGATGATGCCGAGCGTGCCCACGCCCGCGGCGGCCAGGTACATCAGGGTGGGCGAGCCGAGGCCGCCCGCGCCCACGCAGAGCACCTTGGCGTTCTTCAGACGCTTCTGCCCGTCCATCCCGACGTCCGGGATGATCAGGTGGCGGGAGTATCTGCGGACCTCGTCGACGGTGAGCTCGGAGGCCGGTTCGACCAGGGGTGGCAGCGACACGGGGACCTCAACAGGGTTGGTCGGTGGACGGTTGTTCCTTCCGTAACACTGCCACGCCCTATCTCATTCCGAGACACCAGGTCCGAGGCGCGAGACGATCTCGTCCCAGTAGCCGGGCATGGCCTCCCAGGGGTCCACGGCCTCCCCCCGGCGCCCGCGGCGGGTGCGGTCGGTGAACCAGACGGTGCCCGCCCCCTGCCAGCGCGCGATGCGCACGGCCTCCTCCAGATGGGTGCGCGGCACCCCGTGCACCAGGTGGCAGAAGCGTTCCGGCGAGTGCTCCGCCGTCCACTCGGCCACCTGCGACCAGCGGTAGTCCGCCCACGACCCGGAGAACGTCACGAGCTGGTCGCCGGCCTCCGCGTAGCCGGGGAAGGGGTGGGTGCCGTGCCCGAGGACGATGTGGGCGTCCTCGCCCAGGGCTCGCAGCGCGGCCGCCACCCGGCACACCTCCGGCAGGGTGGCCCGGTCGCCCGGGCAGCGGTCCAGGTAGAAGCCGTCCACCCCGTACCAGTCGAGGAAGCGGTGCGCGTCGTGGACCAGCGGGCCGAAGTCGCGGGTGCCGTGCCGCAGGTCGAGATGGCCCAGTACGCGCACCCCGGCCTCGCGCAGCCCGGCGGCCGCCGCCGCGCAGTACGGGTCGGAGCGCCCCCCCGGTCCGCGCGCCACGTTGAGCACCGCCCAGTGCACCGGCGCGCCCGGCCGGGTCAGCTCGGTCCACTCCACGGGTGCCACCATCGGGTGCGCGTAGCCGGGCACCCCGACGCCGAGGCGGCCGGGCACCCCGGAGGCCGGTCTGCGCCGGCCGGAACTGGTCAGATACGGCATGCCGCCTCCATCCAGATGTCCGCGAGCGACTCCTCCAGGCCGATCCGGGGCCGCCACCCGAGCCGGTCGCGCGCGCTGCGCACGTCCGCCTGCTGCCAGGGGCCGCAGCCGTCGGGGTACGGGGGCACCTGCGGGCCGCCGCCCGCCTGGTGCTGGTCGTCCATCTCGTGCACCGCGCCGGTGTGGCCGGCCACCCGGCCCAGCACGGAGACCACCTCGCGCAGCCGCACCGCGCGGCCCGAGCCGATGTTGACCACGCCCTGGGCGGCCGACAGGGCGGCGGCGTGCACCGCCCTGGCCACGTCCCGCACGTCCACGAAGTCGCGCTGGACGGCCAGCCCGGCCAGCCTCAGCTCGCCGTCGCCCTGCTGCATCACCCGGCGCATCGCCTCCGCCAGCCGTCCCAGCGGCGAACCGGTGGGCGTGCCGGGTCCGACCGGGGAGAAGACGCGCAGCACGATGGCGTCCAGGCCGGAGCCCAGCACCAGCTCGCTGGCGGCGAGCTTGCTGACGCCGTACGGACTGCCGGGGCGCGGCACCGCGTCCTCTCCGGTGGAGGAGCCGGCCGGGGACGGCCCGTACTCGGCGGCGCAGCCCAGGTGGACCAGCCGGGCCCCGCAGCCGCTGCGGCGCAGTGACTCGCAGACCGTGGCGGTGGCCACGGTGTTGTGCCGGATCAGGTCCCGTGCGCCGCCGCGGGTGGCGCCCGCGCAGTTGACGACGACGCCCGGGTGGACGGCGTCCAGGAAGCGGGTGAGCGCCCCGGGACTGCCGGTGGACAGGTCGAAGCGGACGTCGGCGTCGTCGCCCCGGCCCAGCGCGGTGAGCTGGACGGCGGGGTCGGCGAGCAGGCGGTCGGCCACATGGCGGCCGAGGTATCCGTTCGCGCCGATCAGCAGCACTCTCATCGGGCGTCCTCCCGCACTGCTGTGGTGACGCCTGTGGCGCGCGAAACGGTCATCGGGTGTGCTCCTTGATCGGTGGTGCGCGGCGCGCGAGGGTCGTGTGCGCCGGCGGAGACGGTCGAGGGGGCGGGAGGGGCCGGGCGCCGGATCACGGCCCCTCCCGGTGGTGGGCGGACGCGCCGGTGAGGCGGGAGACGGCGACGGCCGACAGGACCAGGGCCGCGCAGGCGCAGGCCGCGGCGGGTACGGCCGCCGGCCCCCAGGCGGTGGCCAGCGCCTCCACGGGGCGGCCGGGGAAGGCCAGGCGGGTGTGCCCGGAGGCCGCGGCGGCGGCGAGCGCCGCGGCCTCCAGCGCGCAGGCCGCGACGACGCCGCCCGCGGCGGCCGCCGGGAAGCCGTGGGCGGACAGCAGCAGGGCGATGAACAGCAGGGTGCCCAGCGCGGCCGCCTCGGCGATCCGCGCGCCCTCCGGTCCGGTCGCACCGTCGATCACGCCGTCGATCACACCGCCGGACGGGCCGCCGCTGGGGCCGCCGTCCACGAGCGCGTGCGCGACGGCGAGCACGGTGAGCAGGGTGACCGCGAACAGCGCGACGGCGGCGGCGAGCAGCGGACGCGTCCGGGCCGCGAACTCCTCCAGGCCGCGGCTGTCGCCGAGCCGCGGCCTCGCCCGCGAGGCGAACCAGCGCGCGCACCACAGGGCGGGCGCGACGGCCAGCGCCAGGCCCAGCGGCACGCACCACTCGCCGGGGAGGACGTCCACCGCGGGCACCCGGCCGTCCAGCGCCCAGGCCAGGGGACGGCCGCCGGCCAGGGCATGTCCGGCCAGCAGGCAGCCGCCCAGCACGGCGGTCCCGCTCAGCGCCGTACCGCGCAGGCACAGCCGTACCGACAGCAGGACGAGCAGGGCCGCGGCCGCGCCGGCGGCGGTACGGGCGGGCGCCGGGAGGCCCTCGGTGAGGGCGTACGCGGCCGGTGCCGCCGCGCACAGCCCGCCGGGCAGCAGGGGGAGCAGCGCGGCGCCCGCCGGGCGCGCCCGTCCGGCTCCCGCGCCGCGCCGGGGGGCCCGCGCGCCGGGCGCCTCGTCCCGGGTGCCCTCGGCTCCGGTTCCGGCCGCTTCACCGGCCGCGTCCGCTCCGTGGACCGCGCCGGCTCCGTCGGCGCGGGGGGTGCGGGCGTACAGCTCCTCGGAGAGGGAGAACACGTCCCGGTGCCGGTAGCGGGCCGCGGTGCGGTCGGTGATCCCGTGCGCCTCCAGGGCCGCGGCGATCTCCAGCGGGTCCACGGCCCGTGCGCACAGCTCCCGGTGGCGGTGCAGCAGCGCGCGCACGGGGTCGGCGGGCCGGTGCGGGTGCGGCGGGACGTTCACCGGTGCCCCCTCCCCTGCCCGGCCGGCACGCCCGCCGCGGCCGTACGGGCCCAGCTCGGTGCGCGGGCCGGCCGCCCGCCGGAGCGGGCGGCCGCCGGAGCGGC
>NZ_JBKJFM010000174.1:0-12091 GCF_046614825.1 Streptomyces nanhaiensis | reverse complement strand
CACCGCGGCGGCGCTGCCGTACGGGCGGACTGACGAGGACGCGGACGCGGACACGAACGAGGGCGCGGGCGGGAGCGGGAACAGGGCCACGGCGCCCGGCCCGGAGTCCCGGACGGCACTGCGGGCCGCTCTCGGGGCCGGCCTGGCGGCGGTGTGGCGCGTGCGGGAGCTGCGCGCGGTCACCGCAGCCACCTCCCTGGCCTTCGTCGGCGTCGGCGGCCTGACCACCACCGCGGTGCTCCTCGCCGGCGACCGGGGCCGCCCGGACGCCGGAGGCGTGCTGATGACGGCGCTGGCGCTCGGAGCGCTGGCGGGTTCCCTGGCGGTGGCCCGGTGGCTGCGCTCCTTCCCCGCCCGGCACCTGGTCCCCTTCTGCCTGACCGGTGCGGGCCTGGGGCTGGCCGCCGCCGCTGCCGCGCCCTCGTTCGCCGTGCAGACGGCGCTGTTCGCGGTGGCGGGCGTCTTCGAGGGGCCGCTGCTGAGCGCCACGCTGCGCATCCGCGCCGACCACTCCCCGCCCGGGGTTCGGGCCCAGGTCTTCACCATCGGGGCGGGGCTGAAGATCTCGGCGGCGGCCTGCGGTTCGGCTCTCGCCGGGGCCGCGGCCGGGCTGCCGCCGCACCTGCCGCTGCTCGGCATCGCCGCCCTCCAGCTCGCCGCCGCCGGGCTCCACCTCCTCGTCCGGCCTCGCTCCCGCCCGGTCATAGCCGCATAGCCCGGGCGGGCCCAACAGCCGCCGTCCGCCCCGCCTCGCGGGTTCGCGGATCCGTGCGGCCACCGGTGCCGGGCACCGGCCCCGCCACCCTCCACTGAGGTTACGCGCCGGTTCGCGGAAGTAACGGTTCGTCCGTCCTAACCCCTTGACCGAGGACCATCAAAGAGTATGGTCTAGACCAAGCAAGGAAAGGAAATGCGTCGCGGAGCGTCGTCTGCCGGTGCCCCCACGATCGGTCGCCGCGCCCGTGCGAGTGCGCTTCTTGTTCCTTGCGCCACCCCCCGGTGAGGCCTGTTGGAGGAACAGACAGGCCTCCGATCCGAAGGAGCCGACGTGAAGAACAGGAAGATGCTCGCCGCGGCCATCGGAGCGGGAATAGCCCCGCTTCTCGCCGTGAGCCTGCCGGCGGGCACCGCGAACGCGCACGGCTACGTCTCCTCGCCCCCGAGCCGGCAGGCCCAGTGCGCCGCGGGAATCGTCCCCTGCGGCCCGATCAAGTACGAACCGCAGAGCGTCGAGGGCCCCAAGGGCCTGATGAGCTGCAGCGGCGGCAACGCCGCGTTCGCCGAACTCGACGACGACGGAAAGGGCTGGCGAGTCACCCCGGTCAGTCGCACCACAAGCTTCAACTGGCGCCTGACGGCGCGCCACGCCACCAGCACCTGGCAGTACTACGCGGGCGGCCGGAAGATCGCGGAATTCAACGACGGCGGCGCACGGCCGGGTTCGACCGTCACCCACCAGGTGAACTTCGGCAGCCTGACGGGGAAGCAGAAGGTGCTCGCGGTGTGGAACATCGCCGACACCCAGAACGCCTTCTACGCCTGCGTGGACGTTTCCATCCGCTGACGCGGTGCCGGTGACCGCCTCCGCGGGGCGGCCACCGGCACCGGGGCGTGGTGGGCGGCACAGCGCCCGCCACGCCCCTCCGGCAACGCCGGCCGCGGCCTCCCCCGGGCCCACCGCTCGGCGTTCCGGGCGTCCGGTGTCCGGGCGGAGCCCGGCGTGCCGTCGATCACCGGAACGGCAAGCGCTCGTACGAACCGCGGGTACGGCGGTTTCACCGGCGAGCACCGAATCACGGGAGAGTACGGACGATGTTGAAGAATTCCGACGGGCGGAGTCCCATCCGGAGTTCCCCCCTGCCGGGGGAAAGCGGAGCTCTCTCGGAGCGAACGGAACACGCGCACGGAACCGCCGCCCCGGGGAATTCACGGAAAGCCGTCCGTTTACGCGGTCTGGCCGGCCGGTTCCAGTGCCACGGCACCGCGATCATGAGGGTTTCGGTGGGGTTGGTATTCCTCTGGTTCGGTGCACTGAAGCTGTTTCCGGCGACCAGTCCCGCGGAAGGTGTCGCCGTCAGAGCGGCCATGAAGCTCACCTTCGGTCTGATGCAGCCGGACACGGTTCTTATGTCACTGGCGCTGTGCGAGTTGGCGATCGGGATCGGGCTCACCACGGGATTCCTCCTCCGCCCGGCTCTCGCGGCTTTCTTCGCCCATATGACCGGGGTGTTCTCCGCACTCTTCGTCCTCCCCGGCGAGATGTGGCAGAGCGACTCGGTGGTACCGACCATGGAGGGGCAGTACATCATCAAGAACGTCGTCCTGGTCGCCGCCTGTCTCACCGTGGCGGCCGACGAACTGAACCGTCCGAGAACGAAGCGGGGCTTCGCGTTCGGGAAGTCACGCCCCCTGTAAGGCCGTCTCCGCGCGGGGCGCGGGCGGCCGGGCCGCCGCCGCACCTGCCGCCGCCCGGCACCGCGCCCCTCCGGCTCGCCGCCGGGCTCCACCGCCTCCCGCGGCCTCGCTCCCGTCCCGCGCCCTCACAGCCGCATAGCCTGGGCGGGCACGCAGCCGCACGCCGGGGAGGCCGACGAACGTGACCTTGGATTCCGCTCGCCCGCACCGCACGCCCGCCTCGCGGATGGGGCTGGGACTGGCCGCCGTGGGCCGTCCCGGCTACATCAACCTCGGGCGCGGGCGCGATCTGCCCGCCGGGCGGACGGTGGCCCAGCTGCGCCGCCGCACCTGCGAACTCCTCGACCTCGCCTGGGAGTCGGGGGTGCGCTACATCGACACCGCGCGTTCCTACGGCCGCGCCGAGGAGTTCCTCGCCGACTGGCTGCGCACCGGCGGCGACCGGCGCGAGGAGCTGGTCGTGGGCAGCAAGTGGGGCTACACCTACACCGCCGACTGGTCGGTGGACGCGCCCGTGCACGAGGTCAAGGACCACAGCCCGGCCACCTACGACCGGCAGCTCGCCGAGACCCGGGCCCTGCTCGGCGACCGGCTGGACCTGTACCAGGTCCACTCCGTCACCCCCGGCAGCCCCACCCTCACCGACGCGTCCCTGCACCG
The DNA here is from genome assembly GCF_046614825.1 of Streptomyces nanhaiensis. Lineage (NCBI taxonomy): Bacteria > Bacillati > Actinomycetota > Actinomycetes > Kitasatosporales > Streptomycetaceae > Streptomyces > Streptomyces nanhaiensis. The sequence continues at coordinate 9,016 of NZ_JBKJFM010000174.1, read as the reverse complement.
CAGGCTGGCCGCGCTCGCCGCCGAGGGCGTCACCGTGGGGGTGAGCACCAGCGGACCGGACCAGGGGGAGGCCGTACGGGCCGCTCTGGAGGTCACCGTGGACGGTGAGCCGCTCTTCCGCGGCGTGCAGGCCACCTGGAACCTCCTGGAGCCGTCGGCCGGGCCCGCCCTGGCCGAGGCGTACGAGGCGGGCCGCACGGTCATCGTCAAGGAGGGGCTGGCCAACGGGCGGCTGCTGGAGCCCGGTTCCCGGCCCCTGGCCGTCCTGGAGGCGGTCGCCCGCGATACGGGCGCCTCCCCCGACGCCGTCGCGCTGGCCGCGGCCCTGCACCGGCCGTGGGCGGGCACCGTCCTGTCCGGCGCGGCGACCACCGCGCAACTGGAGAGCAACCTGCGCGCGGTGGGGGTGCGCCTGGACGAGGGGCACCTGGCGCGGCTGGCCGGGCTCGCCGAGGCGCCGGGCGAGTACTGGGCCCGCCGCTCCCGGCTCCCCTGGGCCTGACGCGGGCCCAGGGGCCGGCCCCGGCCGCGTCGCCGCCCCCTCCGCCACACCCTTTCGTTGTACGGATCCGACACCCGCCACCCATACGGCCGTACCAATAGGGCAGTCTTGTCCCGTGCCAGAACCCACTCAGACACCAGCACCCGACAAGCAGCGCCCTCATCCGCACCCCGCGACGCTGCGGCGGCTGGAGCAGTCCTCCGGCAAGCTGGCCGCCGCGGCCCTCACGCGCATGGGGGAGCAACTGCCCTGGTACCGGGCGATGCCGCCGGAGAACCGGTCGTGGATCGGCCTGGTGGCGCAGGCGGGCATCGCGGCGTTCACCGAGTGGTTCCGGCACCCCGAGACACCCCAGGCGATCAGTACGGACGTGTTCGGCACCGCACCGCGCGAGCTGACGCGGGCGATCACGCTGCGGCAGACCGTGGAGATGGTCCGCACCACCATCGAGGTCGTGGAGGCGGCGATCGACGAGGTCGCCGCGCCCGGGGACGAGAGCGTGCTGCGCGAGGCTCTGCTGGTCTACGCCCGCGAGATAGCCTTCGCCACCGCCCAGGTGTACGCGCAGGCCGCCGAGGCGCGCGGCGCGTGGGACGCGCGGCTGGAGTCGCTGGTGGTCAACGCGGTGCTCTCCGGGGAGGCCGACGAGGGGGCCGTCTCCCGCGCCGCGGCGCTGGGCTGGAACTCCCCCGAGCACGTGACCGTCGTGCTGGGCACCGCGCCCGACGGGGACAGCGAGCTGACGGTGGAGGCGATCCGGCGCGCCTCCCGGCACGCCAAGCTCCAGGTGCTGACCGGGGTGCTGGGCGACCGGCTGGTGGTCATCGCCGGCGGCTCGGACGATCCGCTGCACGTCGCCAAGTCGCTGATCGGCCCGTTCGCCGCGGGCCCGGTGGTGGCCGGTCCCGTGGTGGGCGACCTGCTGTCGGCGACGCGTTCGGCGCAGGCCGCCGCCGCCGGGCTGAAGGCGTGCGCCGCGTGGCCGGACGCGCCGCGCCCGGTGCTGGCGGACGATCTGCTGCCCGAGCGCGCGATGGCCGGAGACCCCACAGCGCGCACGTTGTTGGTGGAGGAGATCTACAGACCGCTCCAGGAGGCCGGAGCCGCTCTCCTGGAGACCTTGAGTGTTTATCTGGAGCAGGCGAGCAGTCTGGAGGGAGCCGCGCGGATGCTGTTCGTGCACCCCAACACCGTTCGCTACCGGCTGCGACGTGTGACGGACGTCACCGGATGGTCCCCCTCGGACGTCCGTTCGGCGTTCACGCTGCGCGTCGCGCTGATCCTGGGTCGTCTGGCGGACGGGGGCGGGCAGATATAGTCATGCCCATCGGTTTTGTCGGCCTCCCACAATTCCCCTGACCGTTCTTCGTGCTGGTCCCCACCGGCGTGGACCTTCGTCGACAAGAGAGAGTGTGAGAGTGCTCGTACTCGTCGCTCCCGGACAGGGCGCCCAGACGCCCGGCTTCCTGACCCCCTGGCTCGAACTCCCCGGTGTCGCCGACCGGCTGCGTGAGTGGTCGGCCGCCATCGACCTGGACCTGGTGCACTACGGCACCGAGGCGGACGCCGAGCGGATCCGCGACACGGCCGTGGCCCAGCCACTGCTGGTGGCCGCGGGGCTGGTCTCCGCGCAGGCGCTGCTGGAGGGCGTCCCGCTGGACTCCCTCGGCGCCGTCGCGGGCCACAGCGTGGGCGAGCTGACCGCCGCCGCGATCGGTGAAGTCCTCGCCCCCGAGGCCGTGATGGCGCTGGTGCGCACCCGCGGCCGGGCGATGGCCGAGGCCGCCGCCGTCACCCCGACCGGTATGGCCGCCGTCATCGGCGGGGACCCGGAGACGGTGACGGCGCATCTGGAGCGGCTGGGCCTGACCGCGGCCAACGTCAACGGCGCCGGCCAGATCGTCGCCGCCGGCACCGTGGAGCAGCTCGCCGCCCTGGCCGAGGAGAAGCCGGAGGGGGCGCGGATGGTCAAGGCGCTGTCCGTCGCGGGCGCCTTCCACACCCACCACATGGCCCCGGCCGTCGACGCGCTGGCCGAGGCCGTCGAGGGCGTGACGCCCAAGGACCCGCGCGTGCCCTACGTCTCCAACCGGGACGGGCGGGCGGTAGCCGACGGCGGCGAGATCGTGCGGCGGCTGGTGCGGCAGGTCGCCGGACCGGTGCGCTGGGACCTGTGCATGGAGACGTTCAAGGAGATGGGCGTAACCGCGCTGGTCGAGGTGTGCCCCGGCGGCACCCTCACCGGTCTGGCCAAGCGCGCCCTGCCGGGCGTGAAGACGCTGGCCCTGAAGACCCCCGAGCACCTCGACGCGGCCCGTGAGCTGATCGCCGAGCACGCCTCTCCCACGGCCCAGTAGCCGGACAGCAGTCGATAGGAGCTCCGAGAGCATGACCGCGAAGATCAGGCCCGCGAAGGGCGCGCCGTACGCGCGCATCCTCGGCGTCGGCGGCTACCGTCCGACCCGTGTGGTGCCCAACGAGGAGATCCTCAAGCACATCGACTCGTCCGACGAGTGGATCCGCTCCCGTTCGGGCATCACCACCCGGCACTGGGCCGGACCGGAGGAGACCGTCGCCGAGATGACGCTCGCCGCGGCGGGCAAGGCGGTGGCGGACGCCGGGATCGGCCCCGAGCAGATCGGCGCGGTCGTGGTCTCGACCGTCTCCCACTTCAAGCAGACGCCCTCGATCGCCACCGAGGTCGCCCACCGGCTGGGCACCGGCAGGGCCGCCGCGTTCGACATCTCCGCGGCCTGCGCGGGCTTCGGCTACGGCCTGACCATCGCCAAGGGCCTGGTGGTGGAGGGCAGCGCGGAGTACGTGCTGGTCGTCGGCGTCGAACGGCTGTCGGACCTGACGGACCTGACGGACCGCACCACCGCCTTCCTCTTCGGCGACGGCGCCGGGGCGGTCGTCGTCGGCCCGTCCGAGGAGCCCGGCATCGGCCCCGCGGTGTGGGGTTCGGAGGGCGACAAGGCGGACGTCATCTCGCAGACCGTGCCGTGGGACGACTACCGCGAGGGCGAGGTCGAGAAGTTCCCGGCGATCCGCCAGGAGGGCCAGACGGTCTTCCGCTGGGCCGTCTTCGAGATGGCCAAGGTCGCCCAGCAGGCGCTGGAGGCGGCCGGCATCACCGCCGACGACCTGGACGTCTTCATCCCGCACCAGGCCAACATGCGGATCATCGACTCGATGGTGAAGACCCTCAAACTGCCGGAGCACGTCACGGTCGCCCGCGATGTGGAGACCACCGGCAACACCTCGGCCGCCTCCATTCCGCTCGCCATGGAGCGGATGCTGGCGACCGGGCAGGCGAAGAGCGGGGACACCGCACTCGTCATCGGCTTCGGGGCGGGTCTCGTCTACGCGGCTACGGTCGTTACCCTCCCCTAGCCGGATGTTCCGCATCGCAGTACACCGGACCGCAACACACCACGCGTAACACAACACGAAGGAGCGCCACCATGGCCGCCACCAAGGAAGAGATCGTCGAGGGTCTCGCCGAGATCGTCAACGAGATCGCCGGCATCCCGACCGAGGACGTCCAGCTGGAGAAGTCCTTCACCGACGACCTGGACGTCGACTCGCTGTCCATGGTCGAGGTCGTCGTCGCCGCCGAGGAGCGCTTCGGCGTCAAGATCCCGGACGACGACGTCAAGAACCTCAAGACCGTCGGCGACGCGGTGGACTACATCCTCAACCACCAGGACTGACCGGTCCGCACGCCCGTTGAAGCGTTTGTCGCCACCCGTCATGCGGTGGCGGATGACCGCACTTCCCCTACCAGTGGAGAAATTCCTGTGAACGCGACCCACCACACCGTGGTCGTCACCGGTATCGGCGCAACCACACCGCTGGGTGGCGACAGCGCATCGACGTGGGAGGGCCTGCTCGCCGGCCGCTCCGGGGTCAGGGCCCTGGAGCGGGAGTGGGCGGCCGAACTGCCCGTGAGGATCGCCGCGCAGGCGGCGGTCGACCCGTCCGAGGTCCTGCCCCGTCCGCTCGCCCGCAAGCTGGACCGCTCTGCGCAGTTCGCGCTGATCGCGGCCCGCGAGGCGTGGGCGGACGCCGGTTTCGAGGGCAGGGCCGGGGAGAACGGCCAGGTGGACCCGGGCCGGCTCGGCGCCGTCGTCGCCTCCGGCATCGGCGGCGTCACCACCCTGCTCGACCAGTACGACGTGCTCAAGGAGAAGGGCGTACGCCGCGTCTCCCCGCACACCGTGCCGATGCTGATGCCCAACGGCCCCTCGGCCAACGTGGGCCTGGAGGTGGGCGCCCAGGCGGGCGTGCACACCCCGGTCAGCGCCTGCGCCTCGGGTGCCGAGGCGGTGGGCTACGCCGTGGAGATGATCCGCAGCGGACGCGCCGACGTGGTCGTCGCGGGCGGCACCGAGGCGGCCATCCACCCGCTGCCCATCGCGGCGTTCGCCAACATGATGGCGCTGTCGAAGAACGAGGGGGACCCGGAGAAGGTCTCGCGCCCCTACGACAAGGCCCGCGACGGCTTCGTGCTCGGCGAGGGCGCGGGCGTCGTGGTGCTGGAGTCGGCCGAGCACGCGGCCCGGCGCGGCGCGAAGGTCTACTGCGAGGTGCTGGGCCAGGGCCTGTCCGCGGACAACCACCACATCGCGCAGCCCGAGCCGACCGGCCGGGGCATCTCCGACGCCCTGCAGAGCCTGCTGGAGGCCACCGGCCTGAAGCCCTCGGAGGTCGCGCACCTCAACGCGCACGCCACCTCCACCCCGCAGGGCGACGTCGCCGAGATCAAGGCGCTGCGCAAGGTGCTGGGCTCCGACCTGGACCACGTGGCCATCTCCGCCACCAAGTCCATGACCGGTCACCTGCTGGGCGGCGCGGGCGGCATCGAGACGGTGGCGACGGTGCTGGCGCTGCACCACCGCACGGCGCCGCCGACCATCAACGTCGACGACCTGGACGAGGAGATCGACGCCGACATCGTGACCGGCGGACCGCGGCAGCTGGGCGAGGGCCCGCTGGTGGCGATCAACAACTCCTTCGGCTTCGGCGGCCACAACGTCGTCGTGGCCTTCCGCACCGCCTGAGCGCCGCATGAAAGCCGCCTGAGCACCGACTGAGCACTGCCTGCCTGAGCACCGCCCGAGGGCCCGCCGGACACCGTCCGGCGGGCCCTCGGGCATACGGAGGACACGGAGCCGGGCGGGGGTTCGTGACAGAGGGCGGCAGAGGGCGGCAGAGGGCGGAGACCGGGCCGGTGCGGGAGTCCGTGAGCCGTCACCGCGCCCGTGGCGCCGGGGGCGGGCGGGCGCCGGGCCCGGTGGGTGCGGCCGCGTCGTCGCGCGGCCGCGCCGGTGTCAGACCACCTGGTGCAGCCAGCGCACCGGGGCGCCCTCGCCCGCGTAGCGGAAGGGCTCCAGCTCGTCGTCCCAGGGCTTGCCCAGGAGCTTGGAGATCTCGGCCTCCAGCTCGGTCTCGCCGCGCGCGGCGCGGTCCACGGCGGCGCGCAGCCGGTCCTCGGGGATGAGGATGTCGCCGTGCATGCCGGTGACCGCGTGGAAGATGCCCAGCTCGGGGGTGGAGCTGTAGCGCTCGCCCTCCGCGGTGGAGCAGGGCTCGGAGGTCACCTCGAAGCGGAGCATGCGCCAGCCGCGCAGCGCGGAGGCGAGCTTGGAGGCGGTGCCCGGCTCACCCTGCCAGGACAGCTCCGCGCGCCAGGTGCCCGGTGAGGCGGGCTGCTTGATCCAGTCGAGGCTGACGCGGGCGCCGAGTACTCCCGCCACGGCCCACTCGACGTGCGGGCACAGCGCGCGGGGGGCGGAGTGGACGTACAGAACTCCACGTGTCGTCACCGGGACCTCCTGTGTGGTTCGAGTGCGACCTTCCGTGGCGGCCTCGAATCCCTGCCGGCCATGCGCCGGGGCACCGGTTGACATCTTGTCCCATCGGTCACGTGTCCTCCGGCTCCCGAAGTTACGAACAGTAAACACTATCCGTGCCGATTCTCCCTAAAAGGGACAGCAAGTGACGCGATGTAATCTGTCAAACGTGTCCGGCGGCCATTTTCGGACCGTCATGGCAAAAGCTACCGTGCCGGGGCACCCATGGGGTGACGTACCGTCGGCCGAGGCGGTCAACCCACCCGTCCGAACCATCACCCCACCGGGACACAGGAAGGAACGGGGGGAGCACACGTGCGAGACGACGCTCCGTCCGGCCGCCCGCCGGCCGGACGCACCCGCCTCAGGGGGCTGCCGGCCGCCGTATGCGCCGCGGTCGCCGCCACCGTGGCCCTCGTCGTGTTCGCCGCGTCGTGCGACGGCTCCGGCGGTGGTGCGCCGCGCTCCCGGGGCGCGTCCGCCGACGCCCGCCCCTCCCCCTCTCCGTCGCCCTCCCCCTCGTGGGACACCGGCCCCGGCTCGCTGGCGGCCCTGGGCGACTCCATCACCCGCGCCTTCGACGCCTGCTCGCTGCTGGACGACTGCCCCGAGGCCTCCTGGGCCACCGGCACCTCCCCGGAGGTGGACAGCCTGGCGCGGCGGCTGGGCGTTCCGGCCGCCGCGACCTGGAACCACGCGCGCTCCGGCGCCCTGATGGCCGAGCTGCCCGCCCAGGCCCGCAGGGCGGCGGCGCACCGACCGGAGCTGGTGACGGTGCTGATCGGCGCGAACGACGCCTGCCGGCCGACGGTGGAGCGGATGACGCCGGTGGAGGAGTTCCGCGCCGACTTCGCCGAGGCGCTGCGCACCCTCCGCCGAGCCTCGCCGAAGACCCAGGTGTACGTGGCCGGCGTGCCGGACCTCGAGCGGCTGTGGTCCCTGGGCCGGTCCCACCCGGTGGCCGCGCAGGTGTGGGAGCTCGGCATCTGCCCGTCGATGCTGGGCGGCGCGCGGGCCTCGGACGCCGCGGCGGCGGAGCGGCGGGCGAAGGTGTCGGCGCGGGTGCGGGCGTACAACGCCGCGCTGGCGGAGGTCTGCGAGCGCGACGCGCGCTGCCGGCACGACGGCGGGGCGGTGCACGGCTACCGCTTCACCGCGCGCGAACTGAGCGCCTGGGACTGGTTCCACCCCGGACCGGAGGGCCAGCGCGCGCTCGCCGAGATCGCCCACCGGCAGGTCACCGCCGAGCGTCCGCCCGCCTGAGCGGCGGAAATCCGCGTCCGCCCCATTGACGCCGGTCGAGCCTCGTCATTACATTCGCGCCAGCATTTCGAACGTCTGACGAAATATCGAACGACAGAGAAGGGCAGCCGCTGTGCGCATCACCGGGATCAGCACGCATGTCGTCGGTACTCCGTGGCGCAACCTGACCTACGTCCAGGTCCACACCGACGAGGGGCTCACCGGCGTCGGCGAGACCCGGATGCTCGGGCACACCGACGCCCTGGTCGGCTATCTGCGCGAGGCCGAGGCCAACCACATCGCCGGATCCGACCCCTTCGCGGTCGAGGACCTGGTGCGGCGCATGAAGTACGGCGACTACGGACGGGCCGGGGAGATCGTGATGTCCGGCATCGCCTGCGTGGAGATGGCCTGCTGGGACATCAAGGGCAAGGCACTGGGCGTGCCGGTGTGGCAGCTGCTGGGCGGGAGGGTGACCGACCGGGTCAAGGCGTACGCCAACGGCTGGTACACCGTCGAGCGCACCCCTGAGGCGTTCCACGAGGCGGCGCTGAGGGTCGTCGGGCGCGGCTACCGGGCGCTCAAGCTCGACCCGTTCGGCACCGGTCACTTCGAGCTGGACCACGCCGAGACGCTGCGCTCGGTGGCGCTGGTGGAGGCGGTGCGGGACGCGATCGGGCCGGAGTGCGAGCTGCTGCTGGAGATGCACGGCCGCTTCAGTCCCGCCACGGCCGTCCGCATCGCCCGCGAGGTCGATCCGTTCCGGCCGAGCTGGCTGGAGGAGCCGGTGCCGCCGGAGAACCTCAAGGCGCTGGCCAAGGTGGCCGAGAAGGTGGACATGCCCATCGCCACCGGCGAGCGCATCCACGACCGCATCGAGTTCCGCGAGCTGTTCGAGTCCCAGGCCGCCGACATCATCCAGCCGGACCTGGGCCACATCGGCGGCATCCTGGAGACACGCAAGCTCGCCGCCACCGCCGAGACCCACTACATGCTGGTCGCGCCGCACAACGTGGGCGGCTCGGTGCTGACGGCCGCCTCCCTCCAACTGGCCGGCTGCACGCCGAACTTCAAGATCCTGGAGCACTTCAACGACTTCGCGGACGCCGAGATCAAGAAGGTGGTCAAGGGGGCGCCGGAAGTCGTGGACGGCTACTTCTCCCTCCCCGACGCCCCCGGGCTGGGGGTGGAGCTGGACACCGACGCGGCCGCGGAGTTCCCCCAGCAGCAGGCCCGCTTCGACCTGTGGGCCGAGGGCTGGGAGAAGCGGGACCCGCGCGGAGCGCGGTCGTGAGGCGGGGTGCGTGCCGGGGGCTCGCACCGGCCCGGCTTCACGCCCCTGCCGCACACCGGTGCGCGGGCGCGCCTCCGGCAGCCGGGGATGGCGCGCGGGGCCCTGCGCGCCGGGGCCGCCGGT
>NZ_JBKJFM010000173.1:0-12118 GCF_046614825.1 Streptomyces nanhaiensis | reverse complement strand
CCTCGGGGACGCGACCGTGCGGCCACGCGGGCCGCGGGCGCCGGTGGGCCCCGGCGGCACGGGCCCGCCGGGACCGGGGCGCCACACCCGGCGGGCCGGAGACCGAAGGGGGCCGGACGACGTGCCCCCGTGGGCCGGTCCGGCCCGCCGGCCCGGCTCAGTCCTCGGGAAGCTCGACCGGGGCGATCTCGTCGTAGACGTCGCCCGGCCCGGGGTTGGCCGGGTCGGTGGAGCCGCCGAGGTGGTGCATCACCCCCCACACCGCGTTGAGGGCGGTCTGCACCGCGCCCTCGGCCCAGCCGGCCGTCCAGGAGATGTCGTCCCCGGCGAGGAAGATGCCGCGCTTGTCCTCGGGCAGCCGGTCCTGCGCGAAGTGGGTGAACAGCCTGCGCTGGTAGCGGTAGTGGCCCGGCAGGTTGGCCTTGAAGGCCCCCATGAAGTACGGCTCGTTCTCCCAGGAGACGGTGACCGGGTTGCCGATGATGTGCTTGCGGACGTCGACGTCCGGATAGATCTCGCGCAGGGACTTGAGCATGACCTCCAGCCGCTCCCGGGGGCTGAGCGGCAGCCACTTCAGCGAGTCGTCGCACCAGGTGTACGACAGGCACATCACGGCCGGCCGGTCGGGGCCGTCGTCCAGCAGGTAGGTGCCCCGCGTCATGCGGTCGGTTAGCGTCATGCTCATCACGTCCCGGCCGGTGCGCTCGTCCTTGTCCAGCCAGAACGGCCGGTCCACCGGCACGAACAGCTTGGAGGACTCCATGTAGTGGGTCCGCTCGATCGCCGTCCAGTGGTCGATGGGGAACAGGTCGTCGTCGCAGTCGATCTTCGACAGCAGCATCCACGACTGGGCGGTGAAGACCGCCGCCCGGTAGGTGCGCACGTCGCCGGTGGCATCGGTGACGGTGATGCGGTTGCCCGCGGTGCGGTGCAGCCGGGTCACGGCCGGGCGCGGGTCGCCGCCGTGCAGGGACTTCAGCGAGGTGCCCAGCGGCCAGTGCACCAGCTTCTCCGGCTCGCGCTCCCACAGCCGCAGCGGAAGCTGCTGGCTGCCGCCGACGATGCCGCGGTGGTCGTCGTCGGCGCCGGTGTAGACGACCCGCAGGATCTCCAGGATGGAGTTGGGGAAGTCGGTGTCCCAGCCGCCGGTGCCGAAGCCGACCTGGCCGAAGATCTCCCGGTGGCGGAAGGAGGAGAACGCCGGGGACTCGCACAGGAAGCCGTAGAAGGTCTGGTTGTCGAGCTTCTCCACCAGGCGCGACCAGATCTCGCGGATGCGCGGCACGTCACGCGTCCGTATGGCCTGCTGCATGCCGGAGAAGTCGGCCCCCTCCTCCAGGCAGGCGTTCCAGGCGTCCATCACCTGGTGGTAGACCTCCGGCAGGTCGTCCAGGGTGCGGGCGTAGTGGGACTCGCCCTTGAGGTCGACGACGGTGGAGGGGGTGTCGGGCGCCAGCGGGTTGGGGAAGGGCCTGGTCTCCAGGCCCACCAGGTCCGCGTAGTGCCAGAAGGCGGTGGACGACGGCGGGAAGCGCATCGCGCCCATCTCGGCGGTCAGTTCGGGGTCGCAGCCGTCGAAGTGGGCCGTGCGCAGCCGTCCGCCGATCCGGTCGGCCTCGTAGACCACCGGCTTCAGGCCCATCTTCATCAGCTCGTACGCGGTGACGATCCCCGACAGCCCGCCGCCGATGACCGCGACCTCGGTGCCGTGCGCGGTCGCGGGCACCTGGCCGAGGCCGGCGGGGTGGGCGAGGTAGTCGTCGTAGGCGAAGGGGAAGTCCGGGCCGAACATGGTGACGGGCGGCTCGTTCTGCGCCTGTGCGTGCTGCTCGTCGTGGACGGCGGCGGGCACCGTGGAGGTCATGGACGGTTCTCCTGGTGGTACGTGGCGGGCTGTGCCCGGGCGGTCGGCCCGGACGGAGGCAGGCTGCGGTGTCGGGCGGTACGGGGCGGGGCGGTACGGAACGGGGCGGTACGGAACGGGGCCGGACCGGGCGGGGGCCGCGCCTCAGACGAGGGAGCCGTACAACTCGGGGCGGCGGTCGCGCAGATACGGGTTGTCCGCGCGCGACGCCCTCAGCCGCCCGGTGTCGACGTCGGCGGTGATCAGGTCCTCCCCCGCGCCCGCGCGGGCGCGGACCGTGCCGTCGGGGGCGGCCAGGCAGCTCAGTCCGGTGAAGGCGATCGCGTCCTCGCCCTCGCCCTCGGTGCCGCAGCGGTTGGCGTAGGCGATGTAGAGCTGGTTCTCGAAGGCGCGGGCCGGCAGCAGGGTCCGGGCGACGATCTCGTACGGCCGCATCAGCGCGGTCGGCACCAGCAGCAGTTCGGTGCCGGCCAGCGCGTGGGCGCGGACGTTCTCGGGGAACTCCACGTCGTAGCAGACCAGCATCCCGACGCGGACGCCGTCGACGTCGGCCTGGACGACGGGGGTGTCGCCCGGGCGGAAGGCGGAGGCCTCGAAGCCGCCGTACAGATGGGTCTTGCGGTAGTCGGCGAGCCGGGCGCCGTCGGGACCGACGAGCCCGGCGCAGTTGTACACCGCCTCGCCGTCGCGCTCGGGGTAGCCGTAGGCGACGGCGATCCCGTGCTCGGCGGCGATGCGGGACACCGCCTCGGCTCCGGGGCCGTCGGCGGGCTCGGCCAGTTCCGCGACCCGCTCCCCGATCGCGTACCCGGTCAGGTACATCTCGGAGGCGACCAGCAGCCGGGCCCCCTGCGCGGCGGCCCGGCGGGCGGCACGGTCGAGGGCTGCCAGGCTGTCCGCGGTGGAGCCGGGGACACCGCCCGGGCCCTGGAGCAGCGCGGTGCGCAGCGGCGTCATGGGACCTCTTCGCGTTCACGTCGGACGGCCGTACCGGGCGTGCCCGGGTACGGCTGCGGGATCTGGGGACGCTTCGACGGTACGGTCCGCCCTCCGGGCCCCACAAGCCGCACCCGTTGCGCACCGGGCATCGATCCGTTGCGTCTTGGAGCCCTCGTCCGTCGATTCGTTGCGCGGCCTGCTGTGCGCTCGCAGACTCCTCCGGAAGGGTGTCCGAAGACGCCTCAGGCCGGCGACCCCGAGCCGTAGCGGCGCAGCAGCGGGGAGAGGACGAGCACCGACCGGGTGCGCTCCACGAACGGCTCCCCCGCGATCCGCTCCAGCACCCGCTCGAAGTGCCGCATGTCGGAGGCGAAGACCTGGACGATCGCGTCCGCGTCGCCGGTCACCGTGGAGGCGGACGCCACCTCCGGGTAGCGCGCCAGCCCCCGGCGGATGTCCTCGGGAGAGGTCTTGTGGCGGCAGTACATCTCGACGAAGCCCTCGGTCTCCCAGCCGAGCACCGCCGGGTCCACCCGTACGGTGAAGCCGGTGATGGCGCCCTGTTCACGCAACCGGTCCACCCGGCGTTTGACGGCGGGGGCCGACAGGCCCACCTCGGCGCCGATGTCGGCGTAGGAGCGCCGGGCGTCCTCGGCGAGGGCGCGGACGATGCGTTCGTCGAGCTCGTTCAGTCGCACTGCGGGTGGGCCACTTCTGTCGTGCGGGCGGTACGCGGGACGCCGCGGTGATCGCGTCGCCCCGGCAGCGAAGTACAGCACACCGGGCCCGCGGGACGGTCCTCCGGCGGGGCCGGGCCGCGGCACGGACGGCCGGGGAATCTTCACCGAAGCATCACACGGCCCGGCGCCGCCGCCCGGTGGGGAGCATGTCCGAACTTCCGGGCGCCCCTTTCCGGCCGCACCCCCGCGAACCGGGCGCACCGGCGTCCCCCGCCGGCGGCGCGACGGTCTCCTCCCGGCCCCCTTCGCGCGGCCCTCGCTGGCGACCGGGAGCCGCGCTTCTATACCGTGTGGCCCGACAAGCGGAGCCGGACGCGGGGGAGAGAACGTGTCGTTCGACGAGGAGTGGAACCGGCTGGTGCAGGCCGCCGCCGAGCGGAAGGCCGCGCAGACGCGCCTGAACCAGCTCGACGGCGGCGGAGGAGGCGGGGTCGCGACGTCCTCCGGCGAACTCGAGGTGTCGCAGAAGGACCTGGCCGCCGTCGGGGACGCGGCGTTCGACCTCTACCAGCGGCTGCGCAAGGACGGCGACCACGCCCGGGAGAGCAGCACCGGCGCGGCCGCGGGGCTGAAGGGCGACTTCGAGATCGGCGGCGCCCTGGACCACGTCGCGACCCGGTGGCAGGAGCAGCTGCGCACCCTCACCGACGCCTGCGCCCACATCTCCAACCACATGGAGTACAGCAACAAGGCCCACGCCGACGACGAGCAGCACATCAGCTCGCTGTTCAACAGCGTCCACGCGCTCGACGAGGGCTTCGACGAGAGGACCCGGCTCCAGTGAAGCTCGACGCCCTCCGCCACGCCGACTTCTCCAAGCTGAGCGCGGCCGTCACCGACTGGTCGGAGATGGTCGAGAAGCTGAGCGTCCTGAAGGAGGACGCCCGCTCGCAGCTCAAGGGCAAGGCCGACAAGGCCGACTGGAGCGGCCTCAACGCCGCCGTCACCCGGGAGTTCGTCGCCAAGACCGCCGGCGAGTTCGCCGACGCCCACACCCAGGCCTCCTCGATCCACAACATCCTCAAGGACACCCGTGACGAGCTGGTCGAGTACCGCAGGCAGCTCAACGACGCCATCGAGCGCGGCCTGAAGAAGAACCTGACCGTCATCGCCAACTCCGACGGCAGCTTCACCGTCACCATGAACATCCACCCCGACCGCGCCGCCCGGGGCACCGACGTCCCCGACCACACCCCCGAGGACGTCACCGCCCTGCGCGACGAGGTCCAGGGCATCCTCACCAAGGCCACCGAGAGCGACTCCAGCGCCGCCAGGGCGCTCAGGGCCCTGGCCGACCAGACCCCCTACGGCTTCTCCGACGCCTCCTACTCCGACCGCGACTCCGCCGCCGAGGCGATGGAGGCCGCCGACCGGGCCGTCGAACTCGCCAAGGACCCCGCGGACATGTCCCCGCAGGAGTTCGACGACTTCAACTCCACCATGGCGCGCTACAAGGACGACCCCCTCTTCGCCGAGCGGTTCGCGACCGGGCTGGGCCCCCAGGGCGTGCTGGACTTCTGGACGGGCATCAACGACCCGCACACCAACATGCAGCTCGGCCAGGCCCGGGTGGACAAGTACGGCGCCCTGCAGGAGAACCTCGGTCTGACCCTGGCCACCGCCACCCAGTCCGACAGCCCCGCCATGCAGCGCTGGGAGCGGGACATGGTCGGGCTGACCGGCGAGTTCGTCCCGAGCAAGGACAACCCCCGGGCCGTGGGCGCCCAGGTGATGAGCAACCTGATGCGCTGGGGCGACTTCGACGACAAGTTCCTGAAGAACTACGGCGACGAGCTCATCCGGGTCGAGAAGGAGCGCAGCGGCAACGGCCGCAGCGCGGATCTGGCCTGGCACTTCCCCATGGGGCCCATGCTCAACCGGACGGGCACCGACGAGGGTTCGGACCCGATGACGGGCTTCATGATGGCCCTGGGCAAGAGCCCCGACGCCGCCACCGACTTCTTCAACGGCACCTTCGTCACCAAGGACGAGGACCACGACTTCACCCGGGACACCGACGGCAACGGCAAGGAGGGCAAGGTCGGCCTGACCAACTTCCAGTACCTCTTCGAGGAGCGCGACTGGCCCAAGCAGTACGACTCCGACTTCAAGGAGAGCATCGCCGGGCAGAACGCCATGGGCTGGGCCCTGGAGGCCGCGGCGACCGGCCACCCGGCCGGCCAGTGGCCGGACAAGGACACTCCTCCGCACAGTCCGGAGCAGGTGAAGCTGATGGAGAGCATCGTCACCTCCGTCTCCGACGACCCCGAGCGCCTGACCAAGCGCGGCTACCTGTCGGACAGCATGGGGCAGATCGCGGCGGAGTACCTGCCCGACATCAACCGGGCCACGGCCGACGACAAGTACGGCAACTCCGACAAGCTCTTCCCGATCGCAGGCGCCGCCGCCGAGCTGAACCACAGCGATGTCACACGCTTCCTCGTCAGCGTGGGGCAGAACCCGGAAGGGTACGCGAAGGTCGAGACCGGCCAGAAGGCGTACATGGCCAACCTGCTGGACTACCACCTGAACCCCGACCTCCCGGAGGACAAGCGCTACCCGCACTCCCCGGAGGAGACGGTCAAGGAGATCTCCCGGAGGTCCGCCGAGGTCGGCGGCACGCTGGCCATCGGTCGCCAGGAGGCGGTCCTGGGCGAGGCGCATCAGAAGGACGAGGACTACCAGAAGGCGGTCAACCAGGCGAAGAACGTGACTTCCGGCGTCATCGGTCTCGGGATCGGGGTGGGGACGAGCTTCGTCGCGACGCCCGTCGCCGGTGCCGCGGCCGGCGGGGCGGCCAGCACGGTCAGCAGCGTCGTCCTGGAACAGCTCTTCGGCTCCATGGAGGCGGACAACCTCAAGAACGCCGGCCAGGAGGCCGCCACGAGGTGGGAGGACACCAAGGACACGAACGTGGAGCTGAGCCAGCTGGCCGCCATGGAGGCGGCCAAGGCCCATGACTCCCCGCACTCCGACCAGGTGGCGGAATGGGCGCGCATCGGCACGGCCGACGGTTTCAACGACGCCTCGACGAACGCCGCTCAGATGGCGGACGACCTGGAGACCGAGATTCCGAACTAGCGGTCGCCAAGCGCTCCGCCCGGCAGACGCATCCCATCAGTCGACACAGAGGTCAAAGTGCAGCATCACACGGTACGTGGAGGTTCCCGGTCGGTCCGTACGCTCGTCGGGGCGGTGGTGCTCGGTCTGTGCGTGTCCGCCTGCTCGTCGTCGCCGGACAGGGAGTACGAGATCCCCGGGTCCCTGTGCGGCGTGACCGTGCCGGCCGACCGGCTGGAGCCGTTCCTTCCGGCCGGAAAAGAAATCTCCGTGCGCCCCGGCGCCGCCGAGATCGACGGCATCGAGCGCTGCCGCCTCCAGGTGGACGGCAAGGAAGTTCTGTCGTTCACCACGGAGTGGTGGGAGGCGGGGACCGGACTGCGCGAGGCCGCCACCTCGGCGGCCGGTCTCAGCGGCCACGACTCGATCGGCCTGGGGGGCGACGAGAAGGTGCGGGAGGAACCGCCGTACATGTACTCGAAGACGGGGGCGCTCGCCGAGGTCTCCTGCGCGAAACCGCGCAAGGCCGACCAGGAGTTGTTCGCGTCGGCACGGGTCTCCGATGCCGGCAGGCCCGACGAGGCGACGATGAAGAAGCTGATCGCCGCCTACGCCGAAGCCGTCGGGAAGTCCGGCGAGTGCACCTGAGGCCGGCCGGTCGCTGCCCGCACGCGTAGTGGCGCGCGGGCAGCGGCCGGCCCGGCAGGCGCGCCGCCGCTGCCGGCGCGTCATGCCGTGGGCAGGGCCCTCACCCAGGTCCGGTCCTCGGTGAGGTAGGAGTCGACGGCCAGACCCGCGCCGGCCAGCGCATCCTCGAACTCCTCCCGGCCCATTCGCCGGGAGAGGAACGTCTGGGTCCACGTGGCGTCCGGGAAGACGTACTCGCAGCGGACGGCGGACACCCGCGGGTCGTCGGTGGGGTCGGCCGCGGCGATCCTGACCAGTCCGCCGCCGGCCCTCCGCTCCCGGGGCACCCGCTCGTGCCAGTCCTCGCCCTCGCGCTGGATCAGCACGCACCCGTCGTCCGCGACGTGCCGGCGGCAGGCGCGCAGCAGCGCGTCGCGCACCCGGACGTCGCCCGCGTGGACCAGGAAGGAGGACAGCAGGACGGCGTCGAAGCGTTCGCCCAGTTCCAGCGTCTCGATGGGTGAGCACACGGTGCGGGCACCGCGCACGTGCTCCAGCATCCCCGGTGACTCGTCGACGGCCGTCACCGCGAAGCCGCGCTCCAGCAGGGGGTGGGTCACGCGGCCCGTGCCGCAGCCCAGTTCCAGCAGGCTCGCCCCGGCGGGGACCGCCGAGGCGATGACGTCGGGCTCGTCGCCGACGGGCAGGCGGGTGTAGACCTCCACCGCGCAGCCGTCGGGGGTGATCGCTCCGGGGCCCGTGCCGCTGTGGCCCCGGCGGGTCTCCTCGTGCGCCGGTCCGCCCATGGGCCCATCGAAGCACCCGTGGCCCGTCCCGGAAAGGGGGCGGGCCACGGGGCCGGGCGAATACAACACGGATCCAACACGGATCCGGCACGGGGCGGAGGCGGGAGCAGCGGCCTACCAGCTTGCGTGCAGCGGCTTGCCCTCGGCGTAGCCGGCGGCGCTCTGGACGCCGACGACTGCCTTCTCGGCGAACTCCTCCAGAGTGGCGGCTCCGGCGTAGGTGCACGAGGAGCGCACCCCGGCGATGATCGAGTCGATCAGGTCCTCCACCCCCGGCCGGGCCGGGTCCAGGAACATCCGGGAGGTGGAGATGCCCTCCTCGAACAGGGCCTTGCGGGCCCTGTCGTAGGCGGACTCCTCGGCGGTGCGGTTGCGCACCGCGCGCGCGGAGGCCATGCCGAAGCTCTCCTTGTACAGGCGCCCGTCGGCGCTCTGCTGGAGGTCGCCGGGGGACTCGTGGGTGCCTGCGAACCAGGAGCCGATCATGACGTTGGAGGCTCCGGCGGCCAGCGCCATGGCCACGTCGCGCGGGTGCCGCACACCGCCGTCGGCCCAGACGTGCCTGCCGTGCCTGCGCGCCTCGGCGGCGCACTCCAGTACGGCGGAGAACTGCGGGCGGCCCACACCGGTCATCATGCGCGTGGTGCACATGGCGCCCGGCCCGACGCCGACCTTGACGATGTCGGCGCCGGCCTCGATCAGGTCCCGGGTGCCCTCGGCGGAGACGACGTTGCCCGCGACGACGGGGACCTGCGGGTCCAGTGCGCGGATCGTCCTCAGGGTGGAGAACACGGACTCCTGGTGGCCGTGGGCGGTGTCCACGACGAGGGTGTCCACCCCGGCGTCGAGCAGCCCCTTGGCGCGCCCCTCGACGTCGCCGTTGATGCCGACGGCGGCGGCCACCCGCAGCCGTCCGGCGGCGTCGGTCGCGGGGGTGTAGAGGGTGGCGCGCAGGGCGCCCTTGCGGGTGAGGATGCCGGCCAGGCGGCCCTCGGCGTCGACGGCGGGGGCGAGCTTGCGGTGGGCGCCGTCCAGGCGGGTGAACGCCTCGCGCGGGTCGATGCCGGCGTCCAGGAGCAGCAGGTCGCGGGACATGACCTGGGAGAGCTGGGTGAAGCGGTCCACGCCGGTCAGGTCGGAGTCGGTGACGACGCCGACCGGCCGCCGCTCCCCGTCGACGACGACGCCCGCGCCGTGCGCCCGCTTGGGCAGCAGGGACAGCGCGTCGGCGACGGTCGCGGACGGCTCCAGGACGATGGGAGTGTCCAGGACCAGGTGGCGCTGCTTGACCCAGGAGATGACGTCGGTGACCACGTCCAGGGGGATGTCCTGGGGGATGACGGTGAGGCCGCCGCGGCGGGCGACCGTCTCGGCCATCCGGCGCCCGGCGATCGCGGTCATGTTGGCCACGACGATCGGGATGGTGGTGCCCGTCCCGTCGGGTGCGGAGAGGTCCACGCCCTGCCGGGAGCCGACCGCGGAGCGGTTGGGCACCATGAAGACGTCGTCGTACGTCAGGTTGTACGCGGGCCGCTGGTCGTTGAGAAATCGCACGTACTTCATTGTTGCACGTCCGCCCCCGCCCCCGGCCATGGAGAAAAGCCCAGGTGGGCGGGGACGCCGTCGTACGTTCCCACCAATGCCGGAGGTCCGGGCCGGATCCCTGCGGCCCGGACCTCCGGTCAGCGCGCGCTCTCGTCCGGGTCGGCGCGGTCCAGCGCGGGCCGGGGGCCGGGGCCGGTCTCGTGCAGCAGGTAGTCGGCGGCGGCGGTGTCGGTGACCAGACTGGTCACCAGCCCGGAGCGGAGCACCGCGCCGATCGCCGCGGCCTTGCGGCGGCCGCCCGCGATCGCGATGACCTCGGGGATGCGGCGCAGCCTGTCGGCCTCGACGGTGATGCAGCGCTCCCCCAGGTCGCGGCCGATGCGGCGGCCCTCGGCGTCGAAGAGGTGCGCGGACATCTCGGCGGCGACCCCGAGGGAGGCGTAGTGGGCGCGCTCCTCCTCGCCGAGCATGTCGTGGACGGTGGAGACGCCCGGCTCCCAGGAACCGATGGAGACCGCGGCCACGGTCACCTTGTCGAAGTACTCGAACGCCGCGGCGATGCTCGTCTGGCCGCGCAGCGCGGCGGCGGTGGCCGCGTCCGGCAGCAGCATCGGCGCGTAGATCGGGTGGGCCTCGCCGCCGGAGACGGTGGCGGCGCGGCGCACGGCCTCCACCGAACCGCGCTCGGCGGTGCCCGCGTCGTAGACGCCGGTGAGCTGGACGACGGTGCACGGCGGGAGCCGGTGCAGGGCGGTGGCCATGTGGATGGTGGAGCGGCCCCAGGCCAGGCCCAGCACGTCCCCCTCGGTGACCAGTTCGCCCAGCAGGTCGGCGGCGACCTCGCCGAGGTTCTCCGGGTCGGCGGCGTCCTCGGCCGCGTCCGAGGGCGACTCGACGACGACGGCGTGGCGCAGCCCGTAGCGGGCGCGCAGCGCGTCGGACCGCTCGGCGTCCAGTTCGGCCGGGACGCGGATCTCGATGCGCACCAGATCCCGTTCCAGCGCGGTCTCCAGCACCCGGGCAACCTTGAAGCGGCTCACCCCGAACTCGTCCGCGATCTGGATCTTGGACTTGCCCTCCAGATAGAAGCGGCGCGCCATGGCCGCCGCCTGCATCAGCTCGGCGGGACCCATTCTCGTGGCTGACCGCCCGGTCGACACCGCACTCACCTCGCTACCGTTCCGCCGTACTCGTGTACGCGCCCGTCCCTCACTCTGCGCGTTCATCCTCGCAGATCCACGGCGGTCCTGATCCACTCCGTGCACGGTGCACCCATGCCCGCCCCCGCCGGCCGCCCCTCAGGCGCCCCGGGCCGTCCTCAGTGGGCGCACCCGCCGGCGGCTCCGTCGGCGGCCTCCCGGGCCTGGGCGCGCAGGGCCTGCACCGCCGCGGCCGGGTCGTCCGCGCCGTAGACGGCCGAGCCGGCCACGAAGACGTCCGCGCCGGCCTCGGCGCACCGCTCGATGGTGGAGGCGGAGACCCCGCCGTCCACCTGGAGCCACAGCTGCAGGCCGTGCTTGTCGATGAGCTGCCGGGTGCGGCGGATCTTGGGCAGCATGACGTCGAGGAACGCCTGGCCGCCGAAGCCGGGCTCGACGGTCATCACCAGCAGCATGTCCAGCTCGGGCAGCAGGTCCTCGTACGGCTCGACCGGCGTGGCGGGCTTGAGCGCCATGGAGGCGCGGGCGCCCTTGGCGCGGATCTCGCGGGCCAGCCGCACCGGTGCGGCGGCGGCCTCGGCGTGGAAGGTGACCGAGCCGGCCCCCGCCTCGACGTACTGCGGCGCCCAGCGGTCGGGGTCCTCGATCATCAGATGGCAGTCCAGCGGGGTGTCGGTCGCCTTGCGCAACGACTCGACGACCGGGACACCGAGCGTGAGGTTGGGGACGAAGTGGTTGTCCATCACGTCCACATGGAGCCAGTCGGCGCCCTCGGGTCCTCCGACGCGCCGCGCCTCCTCGGCCAGGCGCGCGAAGTCGGCGGACAGGATGCTGGGGTTGATCTGAACCATGGCCCCAGTATGTCGTGTCACCCGTCCGGCCCCGCCCGCCGGGTGCGCCCCCGCGCGCACCGGTGCCGGCCCGCGGCTCAGGTGCGGCGCAGCAGGGCGAGGTACATCGCGTCGGTGCCGTGCAGGTGCGGCCAGAGCTGGATGTCGGGGCCGTCGCCGAGGGCGGGCACACCGGGCAGCATCGGCCGGGCGTCGATCATCTCGGCGCTCTCGTGCTTCAGCACGTCGTCGACGACCGCGCGGGTCTCGGCCGGGTGCGGCGAGCAGGTGGCGTAGCCGACGACGCCGCCGGGCCTGGCCGCCCGCAGCGCCTCGGTCAGCAGTCCGCGCTGGAGCGGGGCGAAGCCGGCCAGGTCCTCGGGGCGGCGGCGCCAGCGGGCCTCGGGGCGGCGGCGCAGCGCGCCCAGCCCGGTGCAGGGCACGTCGACCAGGACGCGGTCGAAGGAGCCGGGCCGCCAGGCGGGGCGGGTGCCGTCGGCGGTGACCACCTGGTACGGGCCGGGGTTGCCGCGCAGGGCGCGGGCCA
>NZ_JBKJFM010000172.1:0-12216 GCF_046614825.1 Streptomyces nanhaiensis | reverse complement strand
CGGCCCGGCCGCGGGCGGCGGTGACCTGGCCGTGCAGCCGGGCCAGCCCCTCGCGGCGGTCGGCGATGGCGCGGGCGGCGTCCTTCAGCCGCCGCTCCTCGTCGGCCAGGGCGCGCTCCAGCTCCGCGCGGTGTGCGACGGTGTCCTCCAGCGCCCGGCTCGCCGCCTCCAGCGCGGCCCTCAGCTCCGCCTCCTGCTCCCGGACCCGGGCCGCCTCGCGCTCCATGTCCTCCGGATCGCGCCCCGGGCGCTCCTCGACGGGCTCGGCGGACGCACTGCGGACCCGGGCGTCGGCCAGGCTCACGGTGCCGCGCACCCGCTCGGCGAGCTGCGACAGCTCGTACCAGGTCTGCTGCGCCCGCTCCAATCGCGGGGACAGTTCCCTGACCTGCTGCTCCAGCGCGGCCTCCCGCCGCAGCGCCTCACCGAGACCGGCCTCCACCGACTCCTTCCGCTCCTTGAGCGCCGCCTCGTCGGCGAGTTCGGCCTTCAGCGCCGCGCGCAGGGCCACCAGGTCGTCGGCCAGCAGCCGCAGCCGGGCGTCGCGCAGGTCGGCCTGGATCACCGCGGCCCGGCGGGCGACGGCCGCCTGCCGTCCCAGTGGCTTGAGCTGGCGGCGCAGTTCGTCGGTGAGGTCCTGGACGCGGGCGAGGTTGGCCTGCATCGCGTCCAGCTTCCGCAGCGCCTTCTCCTTGCGCTTGCGGTGCTTGAGGACGCCGGCGGCCTCCTCGATGAAGGCCCGGCGGCCGGCCGGGTCGGCGTGCAGGACGGAGTCGAGCTGGCCCTGTCCGACGATGACGTGCATCTCGCGGCCGATACCGGAGTCGGACAGCAGCTCCTGGATGTCCAGCAGCCGGCAGGTGTCGCCGTTGATCTGGTACTCGCTGCCGCCGTTGCGGAACATGATCCGCGTGATGGTGACCTCGGCGTACTCGATGGGCAGGGCGCCGTCGGAGTTGTCGATGGTCAGGGAGACCTCGGCGCGGCCGAGCGGGGGGCGGCCCGAAGGGCCCGCCGTCCCGGCGAAGATGACGTCCTCCATCTTGCCGCCGCGCAGCGACTTGGCGCCCTGCTCGCCCATCACCCACGACAGGGCGTCCACGACGTTGGACTTGCCGGAGCCGTTGGGCCCCACCACGCAGGTGATGCCCGGCTCGAAGCGCAGCGTCGTGGCCGAGGCGAAGGACTTGAACCCGCGCAGGGTCAGGCTCTTGAGGTGCACGTATCCGGACTTTACTCCCAGGTGTCGGTTTCACGACCGAAGCGAGTTTCACCGCTGAACGGGTGGGGCACATCACACGGTAAGCGCCACAGCTCCGGGCGGAAATGACGAAGGGACGCCGAAGCGTCCCTTGCAGTTTTCTCCAGCGGCCTGGCGCTGCGTTCCCCGGACCGGGAGGTCAGGTGAGCGCAGGCTCCGCCTTGGATACGTCGATGCTCTCCAGCAACGAGTCGCCGTGCCGTGCAGCGGCGGCCGACAGCGCGTCGTTCTCCGCCTGGATCCGTACAAGCTCGGATTCCAGGTCCTGAACACGCTGCTGCAGCCGTCGCATCTCGGCGAGGACTCGGGGGTCGGAACCGCCGACGTAACCGAGAAGCGCCTTTGCCATGATGGATGGTCCTCCACACTGAGTGACCGACCGGAACGGTGGTGGGTCGTGAGGGATTCGCACCCGCGGTTGCCGTTCGGCCTTCATTACCAAGGCAGAACAGCTGCGGTGCGCGGGGCTTCCAGAGTCTCACCAAAACTTTTGGCGGTCAACACGATCACGCCACGCGCCCCGGCGGCCTTGACTCGACGGCACTCAATCTGCCGGAGGGCTCGCGGGGTCCTGCGGGGGTGACGCTGGCCGCAGCCTTGCACGTCACGCGGTGAAAGGCAACCACTTTGGATCATCGGATCGCGAAGCCCTCGTAGCCCCCGCGCGGCGGACCCCAGATCTCGGTCACACCTTCGACCCGCCCCGGCGTGTCACCCGTTCGGAGCCACTCCAGCAGCAGTTCGCAGCGGTCGCGCGGCCCTTCGGCGACCACCTGGACCCGCCCGTCGCCGAGATTGAGCGCAAAACCCTCCAGACCGCCGATCCGCAGCGCGTTGGCCCGGGTGAACCAGCGGAAACCGACTCCCTGCACCTGCCCGCGCACCCAGGCCGTCATCCGCGCGGTCTCCCCGGCCGCGCCTTCGCCGGCGCCCTCCGTCCTCGTACCCATGGGCGCACGCTATCCGGACGCGCACCGCCCCCACGCGCCACGCCCTCTCCTTCCGCTCCCGTGTTTCCACCGTTCGCTCCTGCGCCTCTCATGGATGCCGTACAGTCACGCCGCAACGGGACTCACTCTTTCGAGTGACATAAGTGACGCCGATCACGTGAGGACTGCAGCAGATGGGACGCCACCGCCGCGCCGAACCGGTTCCAGCACCGGCCCCCGTCACCCCCGACCGCCGCGCGGCGGCAGGACGCCACCGCAGCCCGCACCGCAAGCGGAGCGCGGCCCCCGTCCGCACCGGCCTCCTCGGAGCCTCGGCCGCGATGGCGATGGGCGCCGTGGCGGTGGCCTCGGGACTGCTGCCCGGCCCGAGCGGCGACTACACCGTCGGCGGGTTCGCCTCCCCCTCCGGCGTGGCCCCGGACGATCTGCGGGACCTGCAGACCCAGGGCGCGGCGACACCGGCCCCGGACGGCCGCGGCGACGGCCGCGCCCCCTCCCCCGGCGTGGAGCCCTCACACGGCCGCGAGTCGAAGAAGCCCGAGGCCACGCCCTCGGAGAAGGCGGCCGATCCGACCCCGTCACGCGGCAGTACGCCCCCGGCCGGCGAGACCGGCGCGGGCGACGTCTTCCGCAAGCCCTCCGGTACGCCCGGCGAGCCCTCCGCCTCCTCCCGCAAGCCCACCGCGCCCGGCCTCCCCTCCCTCGACGAGGAGACGGCCGCCGAGGCGGAGGTGCTGAGACTGGTCAACCTGGAACGGGCCGGGGCCGGCTGCCAACCGGTCACCGCCGACCCCGAACTTGCCCAATTGGCCGGTGAGTTCAGCCAGGACATGGCCACCCGGGGCTTCTTCTCCCACAACAGCCCCAACGGCGACACCCCCTGGGACCGCGCCGAGGCGGCGGGCATCGACAACCTCGGCGGCGAGAACATAGCCCGCGGCCAGGCCGACGCACAGGCGGTGATGGACGCCTGGATGGACAGCCCCGGCCACCGCGCCAACATCCTCAACTGCGACTACCGGACCCTGGGCGTGGGCGCGCACTTCGCCGAGGGCGGCCCCTGGTGGACGCAGAACTTCGGCTTCTGAGCGGCTTCCCGCCAGGCGTCCGGCGCGCCCGCCGCCTCGTCTGGGCGGCGGGCGGTGCTCAGCGCACCGGGCGGGGCGGGCGCTGGCAGCGCGGGCAGAAGTAGCTGGAGCGGTTCATCCAGGGGCTGCGGCGCATCGGGGCGGCGCAGCGACGACAGGGCAGACCCTCTCGGCCGTAGGCGTCCAGGGAGCGTTCGAAGTAGCCCGACTCCCCGTTGACGTTGACGTAGAGGCTGTCGAAGCTGGTGCCGCCGACGGCGAGGGCCGCGTTCATCACGTCGCGGACGTGGCCGAGGAGTTCGGCGGTGCGCGGACGTGTGAGGGTGGCGGTGGGGCGGTCGTAGTGCAGCCGGGAACGCCACAGCGCCTCGTCCGCGTAGATGTTGCCGACCCCGCTGATCAGGGACTGGTCGAGCAGTGCCCGCTTGAGCGTGCTGCTGCGGCGGCGCAGGGCGGCGTGGAAGGCCGCCTCGTCGAAGGCCGGGTCCAGCGGGTCGCGGGCGATGTGGGCTATGACGTCGGGCAGGCCGTCCTCCGTGGTGGCGTGCAGCGACAGCCCGCCGAAGGTGCGCTGGTCGACGAAGCGCAGTTCGGTCCCCTCGCTGTCCGCGAAGCGGACGCGGACGCGCAGGTGCTTCTCGTCGGGGGCGTCCTGCGGCTGGACGAGCAGCTGCCCGCTCATGCCGAGGTGGGCCAGGACGCACTGGCCGGTGCCCTCCAACGGCAGCCACAGGTACTTGCCGCGGCGCAGGGGGGCTCCGACGCGCGCTCCGCGCAGCCGGCCGGTGAAGTCCTCCGCCCCCGCGAGGTGGCGGCGGACGGCGCGGGGGTGCAGCACCTCGGCCGCGGCGACGGTGCGGCCGCCGACCCAGCGCTCCAGTCCGCGCCGGACGACCTCGACCTCGGGCAGCTCTGGCAACGACGGCTCCTCGTCGACGTGAATCCCGCGTCAGCGGGGGCGGTACGGGTCACTGGTGGAACGACGCGCCCACCCGCCCGGATTCCGGGCGGGTGGGCGGAAGGTGCGGGGCAGGCTCCGGAGCCGGTCAGGAAACCTTCTCGGCGGCCTGGCCGCTCCGCTGCTCGGCGGCGGCCCGGATCGCGCGCCAGGCGGCCTCCGCCGCCTGCTGCTCGGCCTCCTTCTTGCTGCGGCCGGTGCCGGTGCCGTACGCGACACCACCGACGCGGGCGGCAGCCGTGAAGGTCTTCTCGTGGTCGGGGCCGGTCTCGCTGACCAGGTACTCCGGAACGCCCAGCCCCTCGGCCGCGGTCAGTTCCTGGAGGCTGGTCTTCCAGTCCAGCCCGGCGCCGAGGTTGGAGGACTCCTCGATCAGGGGGTCGAAGAGCCGGTGCACCAGTTCGCTGGCCGCCTCCAGCCCCCGGTCGAGGTAGACCGCGCCGATCACGGCCTCCAGGGTGTCGGCGAGGATCGACGCCTTGTCCCGGCCGCCGGTGCCCTCCTCGCCCCGGCCGAGCCGGATGAAGGCGCCCAGGTCGAGACCTCGGGCGACCCCGGCCAGCGCACGGGAGTTGACCACCGCCGCGCGCAGCTTGGCGAGCTGGCCCTCGGGGAGGTCGGGGTGGGTGCGGTAGAGGGTGTCGGTGACCACCAGGCCCAGCACGGAGTCCCCCAGGAACTCCAGGCGCTCGTTGGTGGGCAGGCCGCCGTTCTCGTACGCGTAGCTGCGGTGCGTCAGTGCACGCGTCAGAAGGGCGGACTCGAGTTGGTACCCGAGCCGCCCTTCCAGAAGCGTGTGGGACGAGGCCGCGTCCACCAGACCCGCCCTCTGCGCCGTTCCACCCCCTTGGTTGCGGGGGGAGTCTGCGGGCGTAGTGGCGTCTGACATGGAGCCCGTCACCAGCCGATCAGACCTCGAGGACCTGGCGGCGGTTGTAGGTGCCGCAGTTGGGGCAGGCGATGTGCTGCTGACGGGGCTCCTGGCAGCGCTCGCACTTCACCAGGGTCGGGACCGCAGCCTTCCACTGCGACCGGCGGTGGCGCGTGTTGCTGCGCGACATCTTCCGCTTCGGAACAGCCACGGCTATTTCTCCTGTGGATCGTCCCCGGCAGTGCGGGGTTCGTTGTCTTCGTCCTTCTCGCCGTCCCGCATGGAGCCGGCGAGTCCTTCGAGAGCCGCCCACCGGATGTCGACGGCCTCGTTGTGGTCGTGCCCGGGGTCGTCCGCGAGCCTCGCCCCGCAGCGGGGGCAGAGTCCGGGGCAGTCCTCCTGGCACACCGGCTGCAGCGGCAGTGACAGCACCACCGCGTCACGCAGCACGGGCTCGAGGTCGAGCAGGTCGCCCTCGAGTCGGAACGTCTCCTCGTCCTCGGCGTCGTCGCCGGTGTCCGCGTAGCGGCTCCGGTCGTCGGCGTCGGGGTAGGAGAACATCTCCTGGAAGTCCGCCTCGCACTCCTGCTCCAGCGGCTCCAGACACCTTACGCACTCCCCCTTCAGCCGCGCACGGGCGGTGCCCGTGACGAGCACCCCTTCCATGACCGACTCCAGGCGGAGGTCGAGCTCCATGGGCGAGCCCTGCGGCACCCCGATGACCTCGATGCCGAGGTCCGCGGGAGCCGGGACCGTCCGGGAGAACTCCTTGAGCGCACCCGGACGACGCCCCAGCTCGCGCGTGTCCAGCACGAGGGGGGAACGGGGGTCGAGGGGGGCGTTCAGGGCTTCCTGCTTTCTACGGTCTGACACCGGCTGACTCCGTCTTCCTGCGTTCTGGGCAGCCGAACGTCGCGGGCGGACCACGACCGAATGGCCAGGATACTGGACCGGCCGCCCCGGACCCAATCCGGGCCGACCGGACGAGGCCGGGCCCGCGGGGCGCCGGCCCGGCGGGGTGCCGGGCCGGCGCGCGCCGGCCCGGCTAGCGGCCCTGCTCGTACTGCCGCAGCCGCTCCATGTCGATCATGCTGGTGTCGAAGAAGCTGGTCTCGTCGAGCGCCGCGGGCTGCTGCGCCTGCTGCGGCTGGTACGGCGGCTGTCCGGGGGCCTGTCCCTGCTGGTAGGCGTACGGGTCCTGCTGGGGCTGCCCGTACTGCTGCTGCGGATAGCCGTAGCCGCCCTGCTGGGCCTGCGGCTCGTACGCGGGCTGCTGCGGCGGGGGCTGCTGCTGGTAGGCGTACGGGTCCTGCTGGGGCTGCCCGTACTGCTGCTGGGGATAGCCGTAGCCGCCCTGCTGGTAGGCGTAGGGATCCTGCTGGGGCTGCTGCGGCTGCGGCTCGTAGGCCGGCTGCTGCGGCGGCTGCGCGGGGACCTGCGGCGCCTGCCGGGGCTGCTGCGCCTGCGGCGCGCCGGAGACGGCGGCGAGGTCCGCGAGGTAGTCGGCGTCGCTCTGCTGCCCGTGCTCGTCCTGGGCCGCCAGATGGGCGCCGAGCTCGTCGATGGGCCGGTGGCCGGTGAGCTTCTGCCGCCCGCGTCCGACCGCCTCCAGGGTCTTGGTCAGCACCGCCTCGAAGGCCCGGAACTGGGCCTCCACATAGGCGTCGGCGCGCTCCCGCAGCTCGGCGGGGTCGGCGGAGCGCTCCGGGATGTCCTCGCCGCCCTCCTCGCCGTAGGGGTCGGCGCCCGGCTCCCGGCCCAGCAGCTTCTCCCGTCCCCGGTCGACCGAGCCTATGGTCTTGCTGAGGACGACCTCGAAGTTGGCGAGCTTGCTGTCGACGTAGTCGTCGGCCTCGGCCCGGATCCCCTCGGCCTCCTGGCGCGCCTGGGTGAGGATGCGGTCGGCCTCCTCCTGCGCGCGGCGGGCGATCTCGGTGCCGGAGACCAGCGAGCCGCGCTCGGCCTGTGCGGAGTCGATGATCCGCTGGGCCTCCTGCCGGGCCTCGGCGATCATCTGCTCCCGGTCGCCGATCAGCTCCTGGGCCTGGGCGAGCGAGCCGGGCAGCGCCTGCCGCACCTCCTCCAGCATCCCCAGCAGCTCCGCGCGGTTGACCACGCAGGAGGCCGACATGGGCATGGAGCGGGCGCCTTCGACCGCCGCGACGATGTCGTCGAGTTTCTGCTGTACGTCCACGGGAGCGACTGTACGGGCAGCGGCCGCCGGTGCGACAGCGGATGCGGGAACCGGTCCGGCGGCGGTCCTGCCGGGCTCCGGGTACCGGGCCGCGGCCCGGTCGGGGCGCCCCGGGGAGCCGGAGGCCGTCAGGGGCGGGACAGGCGCCCGCGCAGGGCCTGGAGCACCACCGGCGGCACCAGGTGGGAGACGTCGCCGCCCCAGGCCGCGACCTCCTTGACCAGGCTGGAGGAGAGGAAGCTGTAGGTCGGGTTGGTGGGCACGAACAGCGTCTCCACCCCGGAGAGCCCGTTGTTCATCTGGGCCATCTGCAGCTCGTAGTCGAAGTCGCTGACCGCCCGCAGGCCCTTGACGATGGCCGGGATGTCGCGCTGCTTGCAGAAGTCCACCAGCAGTCCGTGGAAGGCCTCGACGCGCACGTTGCCGTACTCGGCGGTGACCTGGTGGATCAGGTCGATGCGCTCCTCGACGGTGAACAGGCCCTGCTTGGACTTGTTGATCATCACCGCGACGTACACCTCGTCGTAGAGCCTGGAGGCGCGGGAGATGATGTCGAGGTGTCCGTTGGTGATGGGGTCGAAGGACCCCGGACAGACGGCGCGGCGCACTGGCGTTTCCTCGCTCTCCGTACGGATCATGACGCGTCGGTGACCTCTTCGGCTTCTTCGGCGGCGCGACCGTACCAGAGCGTTCCCTCGCCGTAGCGGCGGGAGCGCAGCCCCTCGAAACCGGTGGGCCAGCGGAATTCGCCGCCCCTGGTGCTCCGTTCCACGGTGGCGAGGGCGCCGCCCGCGAGCCACCCCCCGGCGCGGAGTGTGAGAAGGATCTCGCGCAGCTCCCCGTCCCCGACGGCGTACGGCGGGTCGAGGAACACCACGTCGTACGGCTCCCCGGGGGCCCGCGCGCTCACCACCTGCTCCGCCCGGCCGGCGCGCACCTCGGCGCCGGGCAGGCCGAGGCCGCGGACGTTCTGGCGGATGGTGCGCACGGCCCGGGCGTCGGACTCGACCAGCAGGACGTGGGCCGCGCCGCGCGAGAGGGCCTCCAGGCCGACCGCGCCCGAACCCCCGTACAGGTCGAGCACCCGCAGGCCCGACAGCGGGCCCAGCAGCGACTCCCAGGTGGAGAACAGCCCCTCGCGCGCCCGGTCGGAGGTCGGCCGGGTGCCCTGGCCGGGCGGCACCGCCAGACGTCGTCCGCCGGCCGCTCCGGCGATCACGCGGGTCATCGCTTCACCGTCTCCTGGGTGTTCGGGGCCGGGTTGCCCGGGGCCGGGTCGCCCGGGCGGGGACGCGGCGGGCCGCCGCCCCACCACGATAGGCGCGCGTCCGGGCCCCTGCCCCCGGCCCCCCACGCGCGGCGGACGGGCCGCGGACGGCTGCGGGCCCGCGGCTTCCCGTCAGCCCTTCTCCAGGTACTCCTCGCGCTCGGCGTCCAGCAGTGCCTCCAGCGCCGCGCGCAGCTCGGGCAGGCGCTCCAGCCCGGGGTCGGCGGCGACGATCGCCGTCGCCTTCTCCCGGGCGGCCGCGATGACCTCCTCGTCGTCGATGACGGCGAGCATCCGCAGGGAGGACCGGGTGCCGGACTGCGCCTGGCCCAGCACATCGCCCTCCCGGCGCTGCTCCAGGTCGATGCGGGACAGCTCGAAGCCGTCCAGCGTCGCGGCGACCGCCCCCAGCCTGGCGCGGGCGGGGCTGCCCTCGGGGGCCTCGCTGACCAGCAGGCACAGCCCCGGCGCGCTGCCGCGCCCGACCCGGCCGCGCAACTGGTGGAGCTGGGAGACGCCGAAGCGGTCCGCGTCCATGATCACCATCACGGTGGCGTTCGGCACGTTCACCCCGACCTCGATGACGGTCGTGGCGACCAGGACGTCCAGCTCTCCCGCGGCGAAGCGGCGCATCACCTCGTCCTTGGCGTCCGGCTGCATGCGGCCGTGCAGCGCGGCCACCCGCAGGCCCTTGAGCGGCCCGTCGGCGAGCTGCCCGGCGATGTCGAGGACTGCCAGCGGCGGACGGCGCTCGCCTCCCGCGTCGGCGCCCTCGCCGTCCCCGCCCCCCGTGCCGTCCCCGACGCTCCCGTCACCCGCGCCGCCCGCGCCGTTCCGCCGGGCGCCGGCGGGCTCCTCCTCGTCGCCGATGCGCGGGCAGACCACGTAGGCCTGGTGCCCGGCCGACACCTCCTCGCGCACCCGCTCCCAGGCGCGGGCGAGGAAGTGGGGCTTCTCGGCGGCGGGCACGACGTGGCTGGCGATGGGCGAGCGCCCGGCCGGGAGCTGGTCCAGCACGGAGGTCTCCAGGTCGCCGAAGACCGTCATGGCGACCGTGCGGGGGATGGGGGTGGCGGTCATCACCAGCAGGTGCGGGGGCTGCTTCCCCTTGGAGCGCAGGGCGTCGCGCTGCTCGACGCCGAAGCGGTGCTGCTCGTCGACCACGACCAGGCCCAGGTCGTGGAAGCCCACCTTGTCCTCGATCAGGGCATGGGTGCCGATGACGATCCCGGCCTCGCCGGTGGCCAGGTCCAGCAGCGCCCGGCGGCGGGCGGCGGCCCCCATCGAACCGGTGAGCAGCACCACCTTGGTGGCGTGCTCGGCGCCGCCGAGCATCCCGCCCTCGGCCAGCTCGCCCATCATCTCGGTGATCGAGCGGTGGTGCTGCTGGGCCAGCACCTCGGTGGGGGCGAGCATCGCGGCCTGCCCGCCGGCGTCCACCACCGCGAGCATGGCGCGCAGCGCCACCAGTGTCTTGCCGGAGCCGACCTCGCCCTGGAGCAGCCGGTGCATGGGGTGCTCGGTGGCCAGGTCGTCGAAGATCTCCCGGCTGACGGCCCGCTGGCCGTCGGTGAGGGTGAACGGCAGCCGGGCGTCGAAGGCGTCCAGCAGCCCGCCCTCGCGCGGCCTGCGCGCCACGGCCGGCAGCTGGCCCTCGGCCAGGCGGCGGCGGGCCAGCGCGACCTGGAGGACGAACGCCTCGTCCCACTTCAGCCGGGCCCGCGCCAGCTCCACGTCCGCCTTGGTGCGCGGCCGGTGGACCTTCTCCAGCGCCTCGGGCAGCGTGGGCAGTCCGCGTTCGGCGCGCAGGGCGGCGGGCAGCGGGTCGGCGACGCCCGCCCAGCCGGTGGCCAGCAGGGAGTCCACGACGGTGGCGACGGCCTTGGCGATCTTCCACGACTCCATCTGCTTGCACGCCGGGTAGATCGGCATGAGCCTGCCCGCGAAGGCGTCCACCGCCTCAGCTCCGCTGCCGGCGTCCAGCAGCTCGTAGGCGGGGTGGGAGAGCTGGAGCTTCCGGTTGAACACGCCGACCTTGCCCGCGAACATCCCCCGGCGGCCGGGCAGCAGTTCCTTGTGGTGGTGGTGGACGGCCCTGCCGAAGAAGACCAGTTGGAGGCGGCCGCTGCCGTCGGTGAGGGTGACCTCCAGGCGCTTGCCGCGGCCCTGGTTGAAGGTGAGCACCCGGGAGTCGGCGACCTGGGCCACGACGGTGACGTGCTCGTCCAGCGGCAGGTCGGCGAGCCGGGTCAGCTCGCCGCGCTCGGCGTACCGCCGCGGGTAGTGGTGCAGCAGGTCGCCGACGGTGTGCAGGCCGAGGTGCTCGGCCATCACCTTCGCGGTGGTGCCGCCGAGCACCTTGCGCAGCGGTTCCGTCAGGGGGTCTCGCGTGTTCTCTTCCAGCACGGGCACGTCCCCCATTGCACACCACGCCGCCGACAGCGCGGGGCGCGCGACCCGCTCACCCGCCCACCGCCCTCGCCCCGCTCACTCCACGCCGATCAGCAGCGGGCCGCTCTGCCGTCCCTCGTAGACGAGCGTGTCGACGGCCAGGTGGTTGCGGCGCACATGGTCCTCCAGGTACTCGGCCAGGTCTTCGGGCGCGCCCGCGCCGACCACCAGGGTCACCAGCTCGCCGCCCGCCGAGAGCATCCGGTCCAGTACGGCCGCGGCGACGTCCGCCGCCTGTGCGCCGATCAGCGCCACGTCCCCCTCGATCAGGCCGAGGACGTCCCCGGCCTGGCAGATCCCGGCGGTGGTCCATGCCTGCCGTTCGGCGACGCACAGCTCGCCGTACCTGGTGGCCCCGGCCGCGGAGGTCATGGCGACGACGTCCTCGTCGAAGCGGCGGCCGGGCTCGTGCACGGCGAGTGCCGCGATGCCCTGCACCGGGGAGCGGGTGGGGATGATGGCGACCCGCAGCCCCTCGGCGCGGGCCTGCTCGGCGGCCGCGGCGGCGGTGTGCCGCAGTTCGGGGTCGTTGGGCAGCAGGACGGCCTCGGATGCGCCCGTCCGCAGCAGCGCCTGCGCCAGCTCCCCGCTGGCGGGCGGCTCCCCGGGCCGTGCGGTGACGGTGGTGGCACCCGCCGCGGCGCACAGTTCGGCCAGTCCGTCGCCGGGCACCACCGCGACCACGGCGCGGAGGGCGGCGCGGTCGGGGGCGTGTGCGGGCGTACGGCCGGTGTGCCGGTCGCCGCTCCGGGCGCCGAAGTGCGTGATCCGGACGCGGAAGGGGCGCCCGGCCTCGATCCCGGCCTCCACCGCGGCGCCGGCGTCGTCCACATGGACGTGGACGTTCCACAGCCCGTCGCCGCCGACCACCACCAGGGAGTCGCCCAGGGCGTCGAGCCGGGCGCGCAGGGCGGCCACGGCCTCGTCCCCGGCCTCCAGCAGGTAGATGACCTCGTAGGACGGACCGGCCGGCTCCTCGGGCGCCGCGCAGCCCCCGCCGGGCTCCGCACACGGGTCCGGGGACGGGTGCGGGCCCGGCGCGCCGGTGCGGCCGGAGAACTCGGCGGCAGGGGCCTCGGGCCGCTCCCCGCACAGCGCCGCCACCAGTGCGCCCAGCACGGTGACCAGGCCGTAGCCGCCCGCGTCCACCACGCCCGCCCGGGAGAGGGCCGGGAG
>NZ_JBKJFM010000171.1:0-12401 GCF_046614825.1 Streptomyces nanhaiensis | reverse complement strand
ATGGGCACCGCCATCGCCGCGGGCGCGGCCGGACTCGCCGTCGGCGTCGCCGGCGGCATGATCGCGGCCGAGGTGGTCGACGAGATCGGCGACGCCTTCGAGGACGAGGACGAGGGAGGCGAGGACGCATAGGGCTCCCCGCCCGCTGCTTCTACAGACTTGTAGAAGGTAGTCTGGGTCCGGGTCGCATCCGCGCGGCCCGGACCCGAGCGATGTATGGAGTTCCCGTGGCCCTGTGGGATCGCATCAAGGAATCCGCCCAGACGATGCAGGCCCAGCTGGAGGCGAAGAAGAACGACCTCAAAAGCGGCGCGTTCCGCGACGCGTCCATGGCGATGTGCGCCCTGGTCGCGGCCGCCGACGGCACGATCGACCCGGCCGAGCGCCGGCGCGTCGCCCACCTGATCACCGGCAACGAGGTACTGAAGAACTTCCCCGCCGACGATCTGCACCGCCGCTTCGAGGCGCACCTGGACACGCTGACCGCCGATTTCGACCTGGGCAAGGTGAGCGTGATGCAGGAGGTCGCCAAGGCCAGGAAGAAGCCCGCCGAGGCCCGCGCGGTGATCCAGATCGGCATCGTCATCGGTGGCGCCGACGGCGACTTCGACGCCACCGAGCGCGCCCTGGTCCGCGAGGCCTGCTATGCCCTCGATCTGCCGCCCCACGAGTTCGACCTGTAAGCAACCGACTGCCGCCCTGCGCACATCGGCACGCCGGGAGCGGACACACGCACAGCGAACCGCACCACGGAAGGAACGGCATGGAGATCTCCGGCCTCATCAGCGCAATCGTGATCGGTATCGTCATCGGCGTCCTGGGGCGGCTGGCCCTGCCGGGCCGTCAGCACACCGGTGTCCTGCTGACCATCGGGGTCGGTGTCCTCGCGGCCCTGGTCGGCACCGCCATCGCCGCAGGGCTCGGGGTGGCGGAGACCAGCGGCGTCGACTGGATCGAACTGGCCATCCAGATCGCCCTGGCCGCCGGCGGCGTCGCAGCCGTCGAGCGTCTCAAGGGCCGCTGACCCGCCTACTCCCGGGGGCGGGCGACTGGCCGAGGCATGCAGTGGCCGCTCCGGGCGCCCGCGACGCCTCTGCAGCGGGGTGGCGGCCTCCAGCACCAGGAACAGGGTGACGGCGGAGTTCGCCGACGACAGCGCCGAGACGGCCGCCCCCGCCGCGGCCGGGCCGGCGCCGCAACGGGGGCGGCCGCGGCGAAGTGGACCGGTGCGGCAGCCGGGCGGCCCGCAGCGCGGGAGACCAGCGCCGCTCCGCCCGCCGCCCGCCGGCTCTCGACCGCAGCCAGCGCGTACGCGTACGGCTCGCCGTCGGGCAGCACCGCCACCGAGCGGCCGCGTACGCCCGTGAGCACCCGTGCTGCACGCGCGCAGACCCCCACGACCGCCTCATTCCCCCGGCTCTTCGGCCCGCTCCAGCAGCTCCCGCAGCAGCCGCTCGTCCCCCGGCGGCAGCGAGGTCACGAAACTCGCCAGCACCGCCTGACGGTCACTCTCCCCGTCCAGCACCCGCCGCATGCGCAGCGCCGCCAGCCCCGCCTCGTCCGCCGTCGGCGACCACACGAAGGAGCGCCCCGCCTTCTCCCGTACGACCGCGCCCTTGGCCAGCAGCCGGGTCAGGATGGTGATCACGGTGGTGTACGCCAGCTCGCCGCCGAGCCGCTCGCGCACCCAGGCGGTGTCCACCGGCCCCGGAGCCCGGCGCAGCGCCGACAGCACCTGCACCTCCAACTCGCCCTGGCCGCGCCGGCGCGCACGAGGCCGCCCGGACTGCCCGGTCCTCTCCTGATCCACCCTGCCGTCTCCTTCCAGCCATGCCCCCGTCACCCCGGCCGGGCCGGCCGTACATCGTAAGTGGACGGCAACCCGATCGACACTCACATTTCTTCTACACTATTGTAGATTTACGATGGCGGCCGTCGGCGGACAGCCCGGCGAACCAACACGGCAAACAGGAGGAAAGCGTGGGAGTGTCTCTCTCCAAGGGCGGCAACGTCTCGCTCAGCAAGGAGGCGCCGGGCCTGAGCGCGGTCCTCGTCGGCCTGGGCTGGGACGTGCGCACCACCACCGGCGCCGACTACGACCTGGACGCCAGCGCCCTGCTGTGCGACCCCTCGGGGAAGGTCGCCTCCGACCGGCACTTCGTCTTCTACAACAACCTCACCAGCCCGGACGGTTCGGTGGAGCACACCGGCGACAACCTCACCGGTGAGGGCGAGGGCGACGACGAGGTCATCAAGGTGAACCTCGCCGCCGTGCCCGCCGATGTCCACCGGATCGTCTTCCCGGTGTCCATCCACGACGCCGAGGCGCGCGGGCAGAGCTTCGGCCAGGTCCGCAACGCCTACATCCGCGTGGTCAACCAGGCCGGCGGCACCGAGATCGCCCGCTACGACCTGAGCGAGGACGCCGCCACCGAGACCGCCATGGTCTTCGGGGAGCTGTACCGCCACGGCGCGGAGTGGAAGTTCCGCGCGGTCGGCCAGGGCTACGCCTCCGGCCTGGCCGGCATCGCACAGGACTACGGAGTGAACGTCTGAGGCCGCACCCGATTCCCGGAGCGGGCCCTGTCCGGTCGGCAAGCCCAACACGCTCCGCGCGAGGCACCGCCAGCCTCAACCCGGAAGCCGTACCGCAGCGCCGGGCCACCCCGCCGAGGAACCATCCATGATCCCGCCAACGCACCTGCGGCCGGAGGACGAACCCGAGTTCGAGCAACTCGTGCACCAGGCCCTGCGCAGCGCGGACATCCACCGCGCGGTGTGCCGGGCCGCAGGGGATGTCATCACACGCCATCTGCGTGACCAGGCCATGGCCGAGAGACACACCATCGCGGCGGCGGCCGCCGTCGAGTACCAGGCGTACCTCGAACAGTGCGGAGCCGCCGGGGCGGAATCCCGGAAGGTGCTCACCGGGAGCACACCCCCGACCGGCAGACACGGTTTCCTGGCGGCAGTGGTGGTCCTCACGCCGGTCCTCTCCTCGATCGCGGCCGCCCTCTTCCTCGCTCTCGGCTACGGCACAAGCCTCGGCAGCCCCGGGAACGCCCTCGCGGACGCGCTGATAGGGGCAGGACGCACAGCTGTGGTCGTCGCCCTGGTCTCGACGGCGGTCGGCGTCGCCTGCCTTCTGTTCACCGCCGCCCACCACCGCTCCTCGCCGCCGGAAACCGCCTGGGACCGAGAAGCCGAAGCATGGCGGCTTCGCGAATCCTGGCGGCAGGCCCTCCTGACACGCGGTATCCACCCCTTCCTCCACGACCGGCTCCGGCAGCCGCACCCCGCCCCCGTTCCGGAACCGGCGGGGCCTTCACCGGCTGCACGCCCCGACCCGAGTCCCACCGGTCCCGGCCATACCAGTCCGGGGTTCAGCGGCCCGCGCCACCCCGCACCGAGCGCATGAGCCATCCTTGCGCCCCACACCCATCGAGAAGAGGAGACACGTGACGGTCAACTTGTCCAAGGGACAGGCGATCAGCCTGCAGAAGTCCGACGGGGGCACCCTGACCGCGGTGCGGATGGGGCTCGGCTGGCAGGCGGCTCCCCGCCGCGGCCTGTTCGGCCGGCGCACCCAGGAGATCGACCTGGACGCCTCGGCCGTGCTCTTCGCCGGGCAGCAGCCCGTGGACGTCGTCTTCTTCCGCCACCTGGTGAGCGACGACGGCTCCGTGCGCCACACCGGCGACAACCTCGTCGGCGGGGCCGGGCAGGGGGGCGACGACGAGGCGATCCTGGTGGACCTCCAGCGGGTCCCGGTCCACATCGACCAGATCGTCTTCACCGTGAACTCCTTCACCGGCCAGACCTTCGCCGAGGTGCAGAACGCCTTCTGCCGGCTGGTGGACGAGACGAACGGACAGGAGCTGGCGCGCTACACCCTCACCGGCGGCGGCCAGTACACCGCGCAGATCATGGCCAAGGTCCACCGCCAGGGCGACGGCTGGCAGATGACCGCCCTGGGCACCGCGGCCAACGGCCGCACCTTCCAGGACCTGATGCCCTCGATCACCCCCCTGCTGTAGCAGGCGGGACCGTGAACAGCCCCCGCCCCGCGCACATCCTCAGGAAAGGACCACGATGCTCGGAATCAGCGAGGTAGCCATCCTCATCATCGTCGTCATCGTCATATTCGGCGCCAAAAAACTCCCCGAGCTCGCTCGATCCGCAGGAAAGTCGGCCCGCATCCTCAAAAGCGAGGTCAAAGCGATGAAATCCGACCACCCTCCAGGTGCACCGGACCCCCGCATCATCAAGTCCGCAGACGGCGGTACACCCTCCGGCGGAGTCGGCAACGGCCCCACGGGCAGGGTTTCGCACTGAACAGCTCTGCCGGAGACCTGTGGTTCCCGTGGAAAAGATGCCGGTGGCCCGCTTCGAGTCGCAACCAGGACAGCCACCTCTTGACACATGGAAAATCTCCGATGAGAGCTGGCCGCAGCACACGCGAAAACCTTTCGAATCACCGGAAGGGTTATCTCCGTCAACTGGTTCCCGGTCCACCAGCCAGGTTCTCCAGTTACTCTCCGGGCGGATTCACAGTCTTCGGTGACACGAGCCTGAGAGGGGCTCGGCATGACAAGAAGAGCAGGACTGAAGATACAGCGCGGACAATCAGCACGGCGGTGGCGGCGACTGCCCCGGCGGGCTCTCTGGGACTTTTCCGGGATTTCCAGCCCCATCAAGCGGCACGAGATTGAAACGGCCGAAAGCCCATTCGCGCAGGTCAGCGACCATCAGCCGTTCGTCGGGGCAGGTCACCGCGCTCGCCGGTCCCTTCCGCGACATCTGAGCGGCGGGTGCCGTGCCATCGCGGGACGTGCGCGAGACCCGCACCGGCACGGTGCCGCGGTCGCGCTCCGCGCGCCGTCGGCGGAGCCTGAGGGTGAGAGCGAGATCACAGCCGGTTGCCGGCCAAACCGGTTGTCCGCCCGTCCGCGACGGACGAGGGTTCCCCTGTGAGCCAACATTTTGACGTCCTTGTTCTGGGAGCGGGCCCCGGCGGCTACACGGCTGCCGTGCGCAGCGCGCAACTCGGCCTCTCCACCGCGGTGGTCGAGGAGCGCTACTGGGGAGGCGTGTGCCTCAACGTCGGATGCATCCCCTCCAAGGCGCTGCTGCGCAACGCCGAGATGGTGCAGTTCGTGACGAACGAGGCCGAGGCCTACGGGATCGGCATCGGCGGCGAGGTGTCGGTGGACTACGGGGCCGCTCACCGGCGCAGCCGCAAGGTCGCCGACGGACGCGTCAAGGGCGTCCACTACCTGATGAAGAAGAACGCCATCACCCAGTTCGACGGGCGTGGCACCTTCACCGACGACCACACCATGACGGTGGCGCTCAAGGACGGCAGCACCGAGACCGTGACCTTCGGCCACTGCGTCATCGCCGCCGGCGCGAGCCCGCGGCTGCTCCCGGGCACGTCCCTGTCGGAGCGGGTGGTCACCTACGAGAGCCAGATCCTCAGCGAGACGCTGCCCGGCAGCATCGTCATCGCCGGCGCGGGCGCGATCGGCGTCGAGTTCGCCTACGTGCTGCGCAGCTACGGCGTGGACGTGACCATCGTCGAGTACGCCGACCGCCTGGTCCCGCTGGAGGACGAGGAGATCTCGAAGGAACTGGCCAAGCACTACCGCAGGGCCGGCGTCAAGGTCCTCACGGGCACCGCCGTGCAGACCGTCGACGACTCCGGCGAGCGCGTCCGCGTCACGGTCGACAAGGGCGGCGAGCGCCTGGTGCTGGAGGCGGACAAGGTCCTGCAGGCCATCGGCTTCGCCCCGAACGTCCAGGGCTACGGTCTGGAGAACACCGGCGTCCGCCTCACCGAGCGCGGCGCGATCGACGTCGACGGCCGGTGCCGCACCAGCGTGCCGCACATCTTCGCGATCGGGGACGTCACGGCCAAGCTGATGCTGGCCCACGCCGCCGAGTCCATGGGCGTCGTGGCCGCCGAGACCATCGCGGACGCGGAGACCATGGAACTGGACTACACCATGATCCCGCGGGCCACCTACTGCCAGCCGCAGATCGCCAGCTTCGGCTGGACGGAGGCCCAGGCCCGCTCCCGGGGCTTCGACGTCCGGGTCGCCAGGTTCCCGTTCACCGCCAACGGCAAGGCGCACGGCCTGGGGCACGCGGCCGGCTTCGTGAAGATCGTCAGCGACGGCACGCACGGCGAACTGCTGGGCGCCCACCTCATCGGGCCCGAGGTCACCGAGCTGCTGCCCGAACTGACGCTGGCCCAGCAGTGGGACCTGACGGTCCACGAGGTCGCCCGCAACGTCCACGCGCACCCCACGCTCGGCGAGGCGGTCAAGGAGGCCGTCCACGGCCTGGCCGGACACATGATCAACATGTAGACCTCTCCGCCCGGGTCCGTACGGCCCCGACGTGCCCCCTCGTCGCGGCGATCGAGGGGGCATGTTCGCCCTTCCCGGCTACACTGTGCGCGGTCGATCAAGTGGTACGGGGGGCTTGGATGGATCGAACGGCGACGCGCGTGTGCCCTTTATGCGAGGCGACGTGCGGCCTGAGCATCACTCTGTCGGACGGGCGCGCCACCCGTGTCCGGGGCAATCCCGACGACGTCTTCAGCCACGGCTACATCTGCCCGAAGGGCGCCTCCCTGGGCCGGTTCGACAGTGATCCGGACCGTCTGACCGCGCCGTTGGTGCGCCGGCCCGGCGGCGGCTTCGACGAGGTGGGGTGGGCCGAGGCTTTCGAGGCCGTCGACCGCGGCCTGCGGGCCGTGACGGACCGGTACGGCCGCGACGCCGTGGCCCTCTACACGGGCAACCCCGTCATCCACACCCTCGCCCTGCCGCTCTACATGATGGTGCTGCGCGAGCGGCTCGGCACCCGGAACGTCTACTCGTCCACCACGCTCGACACCATGCCCAAGAGCGTGGCCTGCGGATGGATGTACGGGGACCCGCTCGCCTTCCCGCTGCCCGACGTCGACCGCACCCGGCACCTGCTCGTCCTCGGCGCCAACCCGGTGGAGTCCAACGGCAGTCTGTGGACGGTCGCCGACCTGCCGGGACGGCTCAGGGCCCTCAGGGCCCGGGGCGGCCGCCTGGTCGTGGTCGACCCGCGCCGGACCCGCACCGCGGACCTCGCGGACGAGCACGTCGCGATCCGGCCGGGAACCGACGCCCTGCTGCTGCTCGGCATCGTGAACACCCTGTTCGACGAGGGCCTGGCGACCGATCCCGGAGAGGGTTTCGCGGGCTTCGGCGAACTGGCCCGGCTGGTCCAGGGGTTCGGGGCCGGCGAGGTCGCCGCCGCCTGCGGCGTCCCGGCGGACACCGTGCGCCGGCTCGCCCGGGAGCTGGCCGCGGCGCCCGCCGCCGCCGTGTACGGGCGCCTGGGCACCTGCACCACCGAGTTCGGCACGCTCACCAGCTGGCTGGTGGACGTGGTGAACATCGTCACCGGCAACTTCGACCGTCCCGGCGGGGTGCTCTTCGGCGAGGCGCCGCACGCCGCGCGCCGCCCCGCCGAGCCGTTCCGCACCGGGCGCTGGCACAGCAGGGTGCGGAGCCTGCCGGAGGTCAACGGCGAACTTCCCACCGCCACCCTCGTGGACGAGATCGAGACCCCCGGCGAGGGGCAGGTGAGGGCCCTGCTGTGCGTCGCCGGGAACCTGGTCCTCGCGACCCCGCAGGGCGAGCGGCTGGACCGGGCCCTGCCCGGCCTGGACTTCATGGTCTGCGTCGACCCCTATCTGAACGAGACCACGCGCCACGCGTCGGTGATCCTGCCGCCGCCGAGCCCTCTGGAGTCGCCGCACTACGACGTGGTCCTGGCCGCCCGCTCCGTCCGCCGCAACGCGCGCTTCTCGCCGCCGCTGCGCGCCCTCGCGCCGGGGCGGCCCAGCGAGGCGGAGATCCTCGCCCGGCTGGTCCTCATCGCCTCCGGGAGAGGGCCCGGCGGAGATCCGGACACAGTGGACGACACGCTCACCGACCTGGCCCTGAGGGCGGCCTGCGGCCGCCCGGGCTCCCCGCTGGCCGGCCGCGCGCCGGCCGCGCTGAAGGCAGAGCTGACCGGGGAGGGCGCCCTGGAGCGCCGGCTCGACCTGATGCTCCGGCTGGGGCCCGCCGGCGATCTGTTCGGGGCGCGCCCGGACGGCCTGAACCTGGCCCGGCTGAAGGAGTCCCCGAACGGAGTCGACCTCGGCCCGCTGCGGCCCCGCCGCCGGGAGGTGGTGATGACCGCCTCCGGCCTGGTGGAACTGTGCCCGCCCGCCATCACCGCGGATCTGCCCCGGCTCGCCGCACGGATGCGGGACTTCGGCGACGGCGGTCTGGTGCTGGTCTCCCGCCGCCAGTCGAGATCGGTCAACAGCTGGTCCCACAACATCCCCTCGCTCTCCGGCGGTACGAACCGCTGCGTCCTGGAACTGAGCGAGGAGGACGCCGCGCGCCTCGGCGTCGCCGCCGGCGACCTGGTCCGGGTCCGGGGCCGCGGCGGCGAGGTGGTGGTGCCGGCGGAGCCCACCGGCCGGCTGCGGGCGGGCGTGGTGAGCATGCCCTACGGCTGGGGGCACGGCCGGAAAGGCACCCGGATGCGGCACGCGGCCGCCGAACCGGGCGTGAGCGTCAACGCGCTCACCGACAGCGCGGTCGTCGACCCGCTGTCGGGGACGGCCGTCTTCAACGGGGTGTCCGTGCGGGTGGAACGCGTGGAAGGAAGCCAAACGGAAAGTTGAACTCCGGATCTCCCGCATTCGCGGCCGCGCCTTCCCCGAAAACCTGACGGTTCATCTGGCCAAAAACTTTCCATCCGACCCCGCTGCCTCTAGACTGCACGCACGATCTCATGCACGGAACAACGGGGGGTATTTTCATGAGTCGCGCCCGCAGTTTTCTGATCGCAGCCGTTTCCCTGGCATTTCTGGCCGGGGCCTCGACCATGGCGAATGCCGCCGTCGAGGAGGACATCGAGACGAACACGAACTGCTCGCCCACGCAGCAGGCCATTATCGACGTGCCGCACCGGCTCTTCGCCGCATGGGACAGGGGTGACGCCGCCGGCGTCGCCGCGCAGTTCACCACGGACGGCCACATGATCCCGAGCAACGGCGCCTACCTCACCAGCAGGCAGGCCATCGCCGCGTACTACCAGAAGGCCTTCGCGGGGCCGCTCAAGGACACCCGGATGATCGGCGAGCCGCTCAGCGTGCGCTGCCTGTCCAACAGCACCGCCGTGATCGACGGGCTCGGCGGGATGCTCATGCCAGGTGACACGTACACCGACCCGGAGCAGGTCCCCATCGGCCAGCGCATCATCGTCTCCTGGACGGCGGTGCGGATCAACGGCGTCTACTACATGAAGGAATTCCAGAGCACCCTTGTGCAGGGGTGAACTCCCGGCCGGGGTGCCGCGGGGGCAGAGGAGAAACGGAGCACTTCGTTGCCACGCACAGTGCTGGTCACGGGGGGAAACAGGGGAATCGGGCTCGCCATTGCCAGGGAATTCCTCGATCGCGGCGACCGGGTCGCCGTCACCTATCGCAACGAACCCCCC
Organism: Streptomyces nanhaiensis; assembly: GCF_046614825.1. NCBI lineage: Bacteria > Bacillati > Actinomycetota > Actinomycetes > Kitasatosporales > Streptomycetaceae > Streptomyces > Streptomyces nanhaiensis. The sequence continues at coordinate 2,858 of NZ_JBKJFM010000171.1, read as the reverse complement.
ACCGGTGAATTCACCGCCGTCCGCTGCGATGTCGCGGACATGGATCAGATCGACGCCGCGTTCACGACCGTGGAAGCGGAAATAGGCCCGGTGGAGATTCTCGTCTCCAACGCCGGAGTCACCGAGGACCGGCCGATGATCCGCATGCAGGAAGAGCATTTCTCCCGGGTTCTCGACACCAATCTCACCGGCGGCTGGCGCTGCGCCAGGCGAGCCCTGCCCAAAATGCTCCGGGGCCGGTGGGGGCGCATCGTCTTCGTGTCGTCCGTCGCCGGACTGCGCGGCAACCCGGGTCAGGCCAACTACGCCGCCAGCAAGGCCGGCATGGTCGGCATGGCGCGCTCCATGGCCCGCGAGTACGCCACGGCCGGCGTCACCGTCAACGTGGTGGCGCCCGGCCTCATCGAGACCGACATGTCCGCATCCCTGCCCGAGGCCCGCAGGGCCGCACACCTGGCGGAGATCCCGGCCGGCCGGGCGGGCGGCGCCGAGGAGGTGGCCGCCGCCGTCGCCTGGCTCGCCGGCGAGCGGGCAGGCTACGTCACCGGCGCGGTGATACCGGTGGACGGCGGACTGGGAATGGGGCACTGAGGGGATGACCACCACGACGACACCCTCCGCCGGCGGGGCACCGGGCGCTCCGGGCGCCGGCCTGCTCGCCGGCAAGCGCATCGTGGTCACCGGTGTGATCACCGAGCGGTCCATCGCGTTCGCCGCCGCCCGCGTCGCGCAGGAGCAGGGGGCCGAGATCCTGCTCACCGGCTACGGCCGGATGTCCCTGGTCGAGCTGGTCTCCCGGCGCCTGCCCCGGCAGCCGCCGGTCGTGGAGCTGGACGTGACCGATCCGGGGCACCTGGAACGGCTTCCGGAGGCGGTGGGCGAGCACCTCGACGGCGTCGACGGGATACTGCACTCCATCGCCTTCGCCCCGCCGAGCTGCCTCGGCGGATTCCTCACCGCGCCCTGGGAGGACGTGGCCACCGCGGTCCACACCTCCGCCTACTCCTACAAGGCGCTCGCCCTGTCCCTGCTGCCCCTCATGGGCGGCGGCGGCTCGGTCGTCGGGCTCACCTTCGACGCCACGAAGGCGTGGCCGGCCTACGACTGGATGGGCGTGGCCAAGGCCGCCCTGGAATCCGCCAACCGCTACCTCGCGCGGGACCTGGGGCCGCGCGGCATCCGGGCCAACCTCGTGGCCGCCGGACCTCTGCGCACCACCGCCGGCAAGGCCATCCCCGGCCTCGCCCGCACCCAGGACGACTGGGCCGCCAAGGCGCCCCTGGGCTGGAGCGTCACCGACACGGAGTCCACCGCGCGGGCCTGTGCCGCGCTGCTCTCCGACTGGTTCCCGGCGACCACGGGCGAGATCGTCCACGTCGACGGGGGCCACCACGCGATGGGCGCCTGACCCGCGCGAACGGTTGTCGCCCCCCGGCCCGCTGCAGGGGCCGGGGGGCGGCAACCGTCCCGCTTCAGGCGGTGTCGCCCGGTCCGCGGTTCACAGCGCGACGTGGCTGCCGGCTCCCGGCGACACCAGCCGCTCCGCCCCGCCCGACTTGGCGAACGACGCGGCGACGACGTCGCGGTCCTCCGTGAAGTGCTCCCAGCCGTCGTGGTGCACGGCCAGCACCCTGCGGGCGCCCAGCAGTTCCGCCGCCTCCACCGCCTGCTCGGCGGTCATCGAGAGCAGCGTCGGGCCGAAGGGGGCGAGCTGCGCGGCCCCCACGTGCAGCACCGCCAGATCGACACCGCGCTCGCCGACGCGCTCCGCGAGGGCCCGCACCGGGTCCAGGGAGACGTTGTCGCCGCTGACGTACACCGTCGGCAGGCCCTCACCGCTCAGCAGGAAGCCGGTGACGGAGCCCAGCATCGCCTCGGTCCCGGCCGGGCCGTGCTGGGCGGGGACGGCGGTGACCACGACCCGTCCGCCGTCCGGGCGCTCCAGGGCGTGCTCGGCCCACGGGGCGAGACCGACGCCGCCGACGCGCTCGGCGGACTGCTCGGTGGTGAGCACCAGCGGCGCCCCCTTGAGGAAGGCGCGCCCGGCCCCGTCGAGGTTGTCGGGGTGCTGGTCGTGCGAGAGCAGGACGGCCGCGACCGGGCCGACCTCGTCCGGGGTGAGCGCGGGGTCCGCCAGCTTGCGCAGTGCCACCGGGCCCAGCTCGTAGGAGGAGCCGGCGGTGTCGAACGTCGGGTCGGTCACGAACCGCAGCCCGCCCAGGTCGATGACCACGGTGGGACCGCCCACGACGGTGACGGCGAGGTTCTCGGAAGTCATGGAAGCTCCTAGGGGGAGGGTTGGGGAAGGGGCGATGCGGGACCGGCCGGTCCCGCCGGGGGTACGAGCACCAGGCTCCCGGTGAATCCGCGGGGCAGGCGCAGCGGGTGCCAGGTGTGGCCGACGTCCTGCTCCGGGGCGTCGGCCAGGGTGGGCACCCCGGTGCCGACGGCCTTCGCGTACGCCTCCCGCCTGGTCCACACCTCCAGCCACGCCCGGTCACCGCACGGGCCGGCGACCGCGCCCAGACGGGTGCGTTCCGCGGGGGAGAAGAGACGGCGGGCCAGCGCGCCGGCCCGCGGCACCGGGCGGATCCTCTCGATGTCGACGCCGATCCGGGCACCGGGCGCGAGACCGGTGCCGACGGCGACGGCGACCAGGCCGGCGGTGTGCGTGATGCTCACGTCCACCCCCGGCGCGTCCACCGGCCGGGGCCGCCCGGCTCCGTCGACGGACAGGCGGACGCGGGCGGGCGGGCGGCCGAGCGCCCGGCCCAGCGCGTCGCGCAGGACGTACCGGGCGAGGACGAACTCCGCCCGGCCCAGCGGATCGGACACGGCCTCGTACCGTCGGCGCTCCC
>NZ_JBKJFM010000170.1:0-12412 GCF_046614825.1 Streptomyces nanhaiensis | reverse complement strand
CCCTCGGCCCCGCCCGCCCACAGCGCGTCGACCACGGCCTGGAGGCCCTGCTGCTGGACGACGCGGTCGTTGGGCCGGGGTTCGGGGATGCCGGGCCTGCGGCCGGTGGCGGCGGGCGGGGCGTGGCTGCTCGGCTCGCTGGCGGGCCTGGCCTGGATCCTGCTGTCCTCGCCCTCCTGGCCGCAGGCGGCGGCGCGGGTGCCGGCCCTGACCGCGCCGCTGGCCGCCGGGTGGATCGCCCAGACGCTGCTGGGGGCTCTCACCTTCCTGGTGCCGGTCGTGCTCGGCGGCGGGCCGGCCGCCGTACGGGCCGCCGCCGCGGAGCTGGGGCGGGGCTGGCCCTTCCGGCTGGCCGCGGGCAACGCCTCGCTGGCGCTGTGCCTGCTGCCGGTGCCGTCGGCGGTACGGGTGGTGGGCTCGGTGGTGCTGCTGGGGGTGCTGGTCGCCTTCCTGGTGCTGCTGGTCCGCACCGTGGTGCGCGGGCTGCGGGCCCGCCGGGGCGGGGCTTCGGTGTCTGACGCACCGCCTTCCGCGCAGCCGCCCGCACAACCATCCGCACAACCGTCCGGAAAGCCGGCCGGGGAGTCCCGTCCGCACCGCGTCCTGGGCGGCGCCGCCGCGGGGCTGGCGGCGGTGGTGCTGGCGGTGGCGGTGGGCGGTGCGGTGGATGTGCGCTCCCTGCCGGTCCTGTCCGGCGCCGCGTCGGGCACGGCGGACGGTGCGGCGGACAAGGGCGTGGAGGCCACCGGTGAGACCACCACCGTGGAGGTGGCGATGCGCGGGATGCGGTTCCACCCGGCCTCCGTCGAGGTGCCCGCCGGGAACCGGCTGGTGATCGAGGTGCGCAACGAGGGCGACGACGGCCACGACCTGGTGCTGGAGTCCGGCGCCCGCACCGGCCGGCTCGCCCCCGGTGGGCGGGAGACACTGGACGCCGGAGTCGTCGGCCGCGATCTGGAGGGCTGGTGCTCGGTGGTGGGGCACCGGGCGATGGGCATGGTGTTCGGCGTACGGGTCGTCGGCGGCAGCGGCGGCAGCGCGGCCGGCCCGCGGGATTCCGCAGAGCCCGGGGAGCACGGGGAGCACGGAGAACGGGGCGGCGCGGACGGGGAGTCGGCCGCCTCGGCGTTCGACCCCATGGCCGAGCCCGCACCCGGCTTCACCGCCCGCGACGCCGCGCTGCCGCCCGCCGCCGGCGGTCCCGGGCCCCGCGTCCACCGCCGGACCCTGACGGTGCGCGAGACCGTACGCGAGGTGGCCCCCGGCGTGCGGCAGCGGATGTGGACCTTCGGCGGCACCGCGCCGGGCCCGGTGCTGCGCGGACGGGTCGGCGACACCTTCGAGATCACCCTCGTCAACGACGGCTCGATCGGCCACAGCATCGACTTCCACGCCGGGGCGCTGGCCCCCGACAAGCCCATGCGCACCATCGCCCCCGGCGAGTCGCTGACCTACCGGTTCACCGCCGAGCGCAGCGGGGTGTGGATGTACCACTGCTCCACGATGCCGACGTCGCTGCACATCGCCAACGGCATGTACGGCGCCGTCATCGTCGACCCGCCGCAACTGCCCGAAGCCGAACGGGAGTTCCTGCTGATCCAGTCCGATCTGTACCTGGGGGAGCAGGGCGGCAGCGCCGACGCGGACAAGGTGGCGGCCCTGCGTCCCGACGCCGTGGTCTTCAACGGCTACGCGAACCAGTACGCGTACGACCCGCCGGCCGTCCGCACCGGCGAGCGGGTGCGGATCTGGGTGCTGGCGGCCGGGCCGAACCGGCCGAGCGCCTTCCACGTCGTCGGCGGGCAGTTCGACACCGTCCACCAGGAGGGCGCCTACCGGCTGCGGCCGGACGACCCGGGCAGCGGCGGCGCGCAGGTGCTGGACCTGGCCCCGGCCTCCGGCGGGTTCGTGGAGCTGACCTTCCCCGAGACCGGCACCTATCCGTTCGTCTCGCACATCATGGGCGACGCCGAACGCGGCGCGAAGGGGGCCTTCAGGGTGACGGACTGAGCCGCTTCTCGAACCAGTGGTCGGCGTACTTCCCGCCGTTGTAGTCGGGGATCTCGGTGTAGCCGTGGCGCGCGTACAGGGCGCGGGCCTCGACCAGGTCGGCGCGGGTGTCCAGGCGGACCACCCGCGCGCCCAGCACCTCGGCGGCGGCGCGCTCGGCCGCCGCCAGCAGCCGCGCTCCCCCGCCCGTCCCCCGCGCGCCGGGGAGCACGAAGAGCCGGGTCAGTTCGGCGGTCCGCTCGTCCAGTACGCGCAGTCCGGCGCACCCGGCGGGCCGCCCCTCCCGCCGGCCGACCAGGAAGTGGCCGGTGGGGTGGGCGAGATCGTCGCTGGGCTCCTCGGCGAGCGCCGCGTCGACCTCCTCCCGCGTGGCGCGGCGGCCGTGGTAGCGGCCGACGATGTCCTCGTAGTACGCGCGCAGCAGGGCCGCGGCCTCGGGATGCCCGACGGGCAGGGGCGCGATGTCCCAGAGTTCTCGGCGTTCGGTGTCCACGTGCCCCATCCTCACCGGCGCGGTCCGTCCGCGTCCTCCCGTTTTCCGCCCTGCCCTGCCCCGCCCCGCCCCGCCCCGCCCCGCGCGGTCCCCGGCCGGGGGCCGGGCCCCGCGCGGCCGGTGGTCAGGGCGTACGGCCGCCCGCGCCGGCGGAGCGGGTGTGGGCGAGGATCGCGTCGGCCAGCGGCGGCACGGCCGCGCTTCCGAGCGCGTGCCCGAGCCCGGGGACGGTGACCAGCCGCGCGGAGGGGATCGCACGGGCCAGCCGGGCCGCGTGCGGCGGGGGTGTGACCGGGTCCTCGGGTGCGTCGACGACCAGGGTCGGGACCGTCACCCGCGCCAGTTCCGCTCCCCGTTCCATGCCGGACTGGTCGGCCAGCGCGTGTGCGGACGACGTGGCCCAGGTGCCGCTGTGGGCGGCGACCCGGCGCTCCAGATCGCGGAACTCCTCGGCGTCGAAGGGCAGTACGCCGCCGTTGAGAAGGCGCCAGTGCTCCACCCGCCACTCCAGTTCGGCCTCCGGGTCGCGCTCCTGTCCCATCTGCTCCCACATCGCGAGCAGGCGGGGGTCGGGGCCGGGCAGGTCCTCGTCGGGGATCTCCGGGTCGGGGCGCGCGCCGCCCAGCACGGAGGTGCCCCACAGCGCGGCGCCGAGCAGTCGCCGCGGGTGGTCCAGGAGCAGCAACTGGACCAGGTAGCCGCCCATCGACATCCCCGCCACGTGCGCCCGGTCGACGGACAGCGCGTCCAGCACCGCCACGGCGTCACCGGCGAGATCGCGCACGGCGTAGGGCCGTTCGTGGAAGGCGCGGGTGGAACGGCCGGTGTCGCGGTGGTCGTAGCGGATGACGCGGTGGTGCCGCGCCAGCCGGGACACGAGCGCGTCGGGCCATCCCAGGCCGCTCGCTCCGGCGCCCATGATGAGCAGCAGCGGTGGCAGGTCGTCCTCTCCGGCGGTCTCGACCCACAGTCGGTAGCCGTCCTCCGCTTCGACGAAGGTCTCCATGTGTTCCCCCTTCAGTTCGGGCCGTGGTGCCGCAGGCCGTTGAGCGCGGTCTCCAGCAGCGCGTCGGCGTACTCCTCGGTCAGCGGCCCGCTGCGGGTCAGCCACCGCTGCGCCATCGGCGCGAAGATCGCGTCGACGGCGATGTCCAGGTCCAGTGAGGCCGGGAGCTGGCCCGCGCGCTGCGCGGAGCGCAGCCGGGCCCGCTTGGCCTCCCGGGTGGGCTGCTCCACGCGGATGCGGTGCTCCTCGGCCAGGGTCTCGTCCTCGACCATCGCGACCGTCAGCGCCCGCAGCGGACGGTCCACCTCGGGACTGGCGAGCTCCAGCGCGGTGGCCCGCAGGACGGTGCGCAGGTCCGCCTCCAGATCACCGGTGTCGGGCAGCGGCACCGGCTCCTCGCCGTCGCCGAAGCTGCGCACGAGGATCGCCTCGAACAGCACCGCGCCCTTGGAGGGCCACCACCGGTAGATCGTCTGCTTGCCGACTCCGGCGCGCGAGGCGATCGCCTCGATGCCGAGCCTGCCGTAGCCGACCTCTCCGACCAGTTCGAAGGCCGCTTCCAGGATCGCGGCACGGGAGGCCGCGCTGCGCCGGGCGGCCGTCGGTTGCTTGGACATGACCGGACCGTAGCACACGCGAGACGGTACGTCTCGTCTCGCTTCTCGCGCCGCAGGACACCGCTCCCGGCGGGGCGCAAACCGCCGCGTTCACCCGAAGGCCCCGTGGACACCGATCGGCCGAACGCGGCTCCCGCGCCCGGTTCGACGGCGGCGCGAGCAGCGGCCCCGCCCGGGACCGGCCGAGGGGGAGGGAGCGGGAAGGCGCTATGCCGTCAGTGCGCGCTGGCCGTCGTCGCCGCTCCGGGCGCAGACGGCGGCCAACTCGTCCATGGAGACCCCCAGTACGGCCGCCAGGGCCGCCACGGTGAAGAACGCCGGGGTCGGCGCCCGCCCGGTCTCGATCTTCCGCAGCGTCTCCGCCGACACCCCGGCCGCCGCCGCGACCTCCACCATGCTGCGCCCACCGCGCGCCTCGCGCAGCAGTGCGCCGAGCCGCTCCCCGCGCTGCCGCTCCCACGGGGTCAGAGGAGTTCTCACCATGACCGTGATACTAATACCGGTATAAGAATTGGCCCGCATCGACCCGGCGCGATGCGCCCCGGCGTGGTGCGCCCCGGCGTGGTGCGCCCCGGCGTGGTGCGGACAAGCCCGACACGGGCGGCCCGACACGGACAAGGAGCGGTGGAGCATGGTGGAGATCAAGACCGACGCGGCGCTGGAGGCCATGCGGGAGGCCGGGCGCGTCGTTGCCCGGGCCCTCGCGGCCGCCCGGGACGCGGCGGGCGTCGGCGTGTCCCTGCGGGAACTGGACGAGGCGGCGCGCGCCGTCCTGAGCGGGGCGGGGGCGCGCTCGCCCTTCCTGGGCTACCGGCCCTCCTTCGCGCCCACCCCGTTCCCGGCGGTGGTCTGCGTGTCCGTCAACGACGCGATCGTGCACGGCGTCCCCGGCGGCTACCGGCTGCGCGACGGCGACCTGGTCAGCGTCGACTGCGGCGCGGAACTCGACGGCTGGACCGGTGACGCCGCCGTCAGCTTCATCGTGGGAACCCCCCGGCCCGCCGACCTGGAACTGGTCAAGGCCACCGGTGAGGCGCTCGACGCGGGCATCGCCGCGGCCACCGCAGGGAACCGGATCGGCGACATCTCGCACGCCATCGGCTCCGTCGCCGCAGCGGCCCGCTGCGGCATGCCCCGGGACTTCGGCGGCCACGGCATCGGCCGCCGCATGCACGAGGACCCCCACGTGCCCAACCGCGGGCGCCCCGGGCGCGGTTTCCCCCTGCGCCACGGACTGGTCCTCGCCATCGAGCCGATGCTGATGGCCGGCGGGAGCGACGACTACCGCACCGACACCGACGGCTGGACGCTGCGCACCGCCGACGGCAGCCGGGCCGCCCACATCGAGCACACCGTGGCGATCACCGAGGAGGGCCCGCGCATCCTCACCCTGCCCTGACCGGGCGCCCTGCCCCGACCGGGCCCGTTCCGGACTCCCGGCGGGCGATCAACTGGAAGAGGCGGGCGGTGTGCCGGTAGGCGGGCCGGTCGGTGACCGCGAGTTCCAGCCGCTCCAGGTCGGCGTAGAAGGCGGGGTCGTGCTTGCGCTCGTCGTCGGTGATGTAGTCGCTGATGCTGCGGATGCCGTAGTGCGCCGCCCCCGGACAGCCCAGGCCGTCCAGTCGGGAGGCGATCTCCTCGGCGGTGTGGAGCGTCATGGCGGTGCCGAAGGTGCGGCCGTCGGCGCGGTCCCGGTCGAGGGCCGCCAGCGCGGCGGCCGGGTCCAGCTCGCGTACGGCCGCGACCAGCGGTGCGGAGTGGCGGTTGACGGCCATCACCGACACCACGCCGCCCTCCCGCAGCGGCGCCACGGCCGCGGCCGGCGTCCCGGTCGCCGCGTCCGGAGACTCCGCGTACTGCAGGACGTTGTGGCACAGCACGGCGTCCCAGCCGCCCGAGGCGACGTCCTGCGGCAGCTCCTCGATACGGGCCCGGACGCGGGTGACGCGGTCGGCGACTCCGGCCGCCTCGGCGCGTTCCCCGGCGGCGGCCAGCATCCCGGGGGCGCTGTCCACCACGGTCACGCGGTGGCCGCGAGCCGCGAGCCGGACGGCGTCGCCTCCGTCTCCCCCGGCCAGGTCCAGGATCCGCAGCGGGCCGTCGCCGAGCCCGTCCAGGTGGCGCAGGAGGTTGGCCTCGGCGAGGGCGAAGCGCAGCCGCCCCCAGGGCGCCTGCTGCCACTGCCGCCAGGCCGCCATGGACGAGTCGAACCTCTGAGCTGCCCCGGACATGCGAGGAGCCTAACCCGGGCGCCGACTCGGCGATCACAGGCCGGAGTTGTGGTCCGTACCAATCCTCCGCCGATGTATTGCCCCCGCGTACCGGGCGGCCCAAGCTGTCGGGCATGGACCTGGAACTGCGGCACCTGAAGACGATCCGGGCGATCGCGGACGCCGGCAGCCTCACCCGGGCGGCCACGGCGCTGGGTCTGGCCCAGCCCGCGCTCAGCGCGCAGCTCAAGCGGATCGAACGCGCCCTGGGCGGGGCGCTGTTCACCCGCGGCCGGTTCGGGGTCCGGCCGACCGCGCTGGGCGAGCTGGTGCTGGACCGTGCCGGTGTGCTGCTGCCCGCGGTGCGCGAACTCCAGGAGGAGGCCGTGCGGTTCGCGCGGGCGTGGGAGGGCATGCCGCGCTTCCGGCTCGGCGGTACGCACGGGCCGCTGCTGGGCGGCCTGGTGGACCGGCTGGCGGAGTCCCACCCGCAGATCGCGGTGACCACGCGCACCTCCTGGTCGGAACGGGAGATCGCCGCGCTGGTGGTCGAGGGGCGGGTGGACTTCGCACTGGTCGGCGCCTGCGGGGAGAGTCCGCCGCCCGCGGCGGACCGGCTGGTGTGGCGGGAGATCGCCGTCGACCCGGTGTTCGTGATGCTGGGCCGGGACCATCCGCTGGCCGAGCGGCGCGAGGTGGAACTGGAGTCGCTGACGCGGGAGTCCTGGGCGGACGTGCCGGGGGACGGCTGCTTCGCGGACTGCTTCGCCGCCGTCTGCGCCCGCGCCGGGTTCACCCCCGCCCGCGTCTACGAGACCGACACCGCCTCCTGCGTCCATCTGGTGCAGGTGGGACGGGCGGTCGGACTGTGCCGGGCGACGTTCCCGCCGACCCCGGGCGTGGTGACCCGTCCGCTGGCCGGGGCGCCGCTGCGCTGGCGGCACCTGATCGGCTGGCATCCGGGCTCGCCCGCGGCGGGCGTCGCGGGCCCGGTGGTCGCCCAGGCCCGCGCGGCGCACACCGAGGCGGCCGCCCGCAGCACCAGTTACACCCGGTGGCTGGCGGACCACCCCGGGTTCGGCGCGGCCTCCCCGACGGCGGTCGGATGACGGTCCGATAACCATCGGACCGTCGCCGGAAGGCAGTCGGACGGCCGTACGACGGCACCGTCCCGCACGACACGCCGGAGCACCCGGCCGGTGCCGCGGCGGTCCGCTCGGCCCCGCCGCCAAGGGACCGGCCGGAGAACGGAGTTGTGCGGTGCCGGGCGGGACGCTGGTCGGGGCGTACGCCCGGACGGATGCGGAGTGCCGGTACCACCCCCGCGACGGCATCCCCCGGTCCGCTACAGTCCGTCGTCCTGGGAAGTGCCACAAGGGGGCTGAATGCGTCGCGATACATGCCCGGTCTGCGAGCAGCGGGCGCCGGTGACCGACGGGGTCATCGGCCACCACGAGAGCGAAGGCCGAAGCTGCCGGGGAGCGGGCCGGACCGCCTCCGAGACCCCGGCCCCGCGGGAGGACGCTCCGCGTCCCGCCGGGGAGAACCGTCGGAGGACGGCCGTACGTCTGTCCGCGGTTCTGGGACTGGCCGGCCTGATCCTCGTCGTCCTCGGAGCCGTCCTCGGCTCCGTACCGCTCCTGGCGGGCGGTGCCGTCCTCCTCGTCGCGGCGGGAGCCGGTGTCCTGGCGAGCCGCCGCGCCCCGGCGGGCGGGCGCGGTGCCGCCCGCGAGGCGGCCGGTGAGCGGACCGCCGAGCAGGGCGGGGTGAAGGAGAGCAAGACCGAGGAGAGCGAGACCGAGGAGAGCGAGACCGAGGAGACGGAGAAGACGGCGGAGGAGACTGCCGCCGTCCACGCCGGGCCGGGCTCGTCGGCCGAGCCGCGGCGGGAGGCGGAACGCCGCGGATACGGGGAGGAGAGCGTCTCCTCCGGTTCCGTCCTGGTGGAGACGGTCTCCGTGGAGGAGAGCGCACCGGAGCGGCTCTCGGTCGGCGGTCTGTTCATCTCCGACCCCGGCACGTCCGTCCCGAAGCCGGGACGTTCGGTCCCGGAGGACCGGGAGGACCGGGCGGAGAACCGGGACGTGGCTCCCCCCGCACCGGAGCCCGAGCAGGACACACGGGAGCCGGAGGCGCGGGACGACGACCCCGCCGCCCTCACGGTGAAGGACGAGACACCTGCCGCGGAGACCGGGCCCTCCGCCGAGGCCCCTGCCGAGATCCCCGCGCCCCGTGCCGAGGAGACCGCCCCGGCCGCCGTCGAGGTCACGGATGTCACCGAACCCGTGCGGCCCGCGGAGGCCGCCGACGACAGGGACGCGGCACCGGAGCCCTCCTCCGGGACCGAGTCGTCCGCACCCGCCGAGACGTCCGCGCGGGATACCGAGGAACCCACCGAGGCCCCCGCCGATGTGCCCGACGCCCCCGTGGCCGAGGACGCGGCGCCCCGTACGCCGGAGCCGGAGCAGACTGCCGAGGACCTCGACGGGTCCGTACCGTCCACGCCGTCCACGCCATCCGTGCAGTCCGCGTCCGCCGCCACGGAGCCCGTCACGGAGCCCGCCGGGGAGGCCGCCGACGACGAGTCCGCGGCCCCGGAGGCCGAGCGGACCGCCGACGAACCCGCCGCGCTCGTCGTGGAGCAGGCCGCCCCGTCGGCCGAGGAGGCCGGAGCCCCCGAGGCCCCCGCACCGTCCGCCGCGTCCACCGCACCGTCCGCCGAGCCAGAGCCCAAGTCCGAGCCCGAGCCCAAGTCCGAGCCCGAGCCGGCCGATTCCGGATCCGAGCCCGACGGCGGTCCCCTCGCCCGGCAGGCGGAGGCCGCCGGAATGGACACCGAGACGCTCCGCGAGATCGCGCAGGCGGTCGTCACCGAGCAGAACGCCAGCATGGTCTACGTGCAGCAGCGCTTCTCCCTCTCCCGTACGGCCGCCCGGCGCGCCCTGGACGCGCTCGAGCAGCTCGAAGTGGTCTCGGCCCCGGCCAAGAACGGGCGTCGCAAGGCCCTGGTCACGTCCCTGGACCACCTCGCCCCGGTGGGCAAGCGCTGAGCCGCTCGCGACAGCGCGGCGGAAACCGCAGGCCACAAGGGGTACGGCGGCTTCCATAACGCGGTGGGGAGAGGGGAGTTGACAGCTCCTCTCCCCACCGCGTCCGCGTCTACGGTTTCGGTCACCCCGACGAAACCGAGGAGATCCACATGCTCCACAGACGCGTCGCAGGCGCGTGCGCGGCCGCGGTGGCGGCAGGCGCACTCACCCTGACCGCACTGCTGCCGGGCACCGCGACGGCCGATCCCGCCGCGTCCGCCCCGCGGAAGGCGGACGCACGGCAGGCCTCGTCCGCCCTGTCCTCCCTGCCGCCCGGCCTGCTGAAGGCCATGCAGCGCGACCTCGGCCTCACCGCAGGCCAGGCGAAGGACCGGCTGGTGAACGAGAGCCGGGCCGGGGCCGCCGCCGGAGAGCTGCGCCTGGCGCTCGGCGGCGACTTCGCCGGCGCCTGGGTCGCGGGCGACGACGCCGCAACCCTCACCGTGGCCACCACCGACGCCTCCGACGCCCGCCGGATCTCCGCGAAGGGCGCCCGGGCGAAGGTCGTCGAGCACACCCTGGCCGAACTCGAGGCCGCCAAGGCCGGACTGGACCGCGCCGCCGAGAAGGGCTCCACCACCGCCGCGCCGGTGTGGTACGTCGACGTGAGGACCAACTCCGTCGTCGTCCACGCCTCCGACACCGCGAAGGCCCGCGCCTTCGCCGAGGCCGCCGGAGCCGACAGCGACCTGGTGCGCGTGGTGAAGTCCGCCGAGAAGCCCCGCCCGCTGTACGACCTGCGCGGCGGCGACGCGTACTACATGGGCGGCGGCGGGCGGTGCTCGGTCGGTTTCCCCGTCACCAGGGGCAGCCAGCAGGGCTTCGCCACCGCCGGCCACTGCGGCCGTACCGGCACCAGCGTCTCGGGCTACAACCAGGTGGCGCTGGGCACCTTCCAGGGCTCGTCCTTCCCCGGCAACGACTACGCCTGGGTCGCGGCCAACTCCAACTGGACCGCCACCCCGTACGTGAAGACCTCCAGCGGCAGCGTCCAGGTGGCGGGCTCCACGCAGGCGGCGGTGGGGGCGTCCATCTGCCGCTCCGGCTCCACCACCGGCTGGCACTGCGGCACGATCCAGCAGCACAACACCAGCGTCACCTACCCCGAGGGCACCATCACCGGCGTGACCCGGACCTCCGTGTGCGCCGAGCCCGGCGACTCCGGCGGCTCCTACATATCCGGCAACCAGGCCCAGGGCGTCACCTCCGGCGGCTCCGGCAACTGCCGCACCGGCGGCACCACCTACCACCAGCCGGTCAACGAGATCCTCTCCGTGTACGGCCTGACGCTGAAGACCACCGGCGGCGGCCCGGGCCCCGAGCCCACCGACCCGCCCACCGACCCGCCGGGCGAGGAGCCGGGCGGCACCTGGAAGGCCGGCACCGTCTACGCGGCCGGCGACCGGGTGACCTACGGTGGCGCGACCTACCGCTGCCTCCAGGCCCACCAGGCGCAGCCGGGCTGGGAGCCGCCGAACACCCCGGCGCTGTGGCAGCGGATGTGAGCACGGTCCGAGGCCGACTCCGAGGCCGAGTCCGATCCCGGCTCCGAGTCCGGCCCCGGCCCCGTTCCTGACCACCACCGCGAGCCGCCCGGGTGCGCGGGCGGCACAGGGCCGGAGGGCGCCCCATGGGGGGAGCGCCCTCCGGCCCGCCGTGCGCCGCGCGGCCGGTGCGGCCGGTGCGGCCGGTGCGGCCGCCGTTCTACGGCACTTCCCGGTAGGCGTGCGGGGCGACGCCCGTCACCTTGCGGAAGACCCGGCTGAAGTAGGCGCGGTCGTGGAAGCCGACCGCGCGGGCGACGGTCTGGACGCTGTCGCCGCTGTGCCGCAGCCGCTCCTTGGCGCGCTGGACGCGCAGCCGGGTCAGGTACTCCCACAGCGGCACCCCCAGTTCGCGGTGGAAGAGCCTGCTGAGGTGGTCCTCGCTGACGCCCGCGGCCCGGGCGACCTGCCAGCGGGAGATGCGGTGGCGGTAGTGCTGTTCGAGGTAGACCAGGGCGCTGCGGACCGGGGCGCGGGCGCGGGATGGCTGCGGGGACGAGGGGGAGGACGGGGACGGCGGTTCGGCGCGGCGTGCCATGGCGGCCAGCAGGGCCGCGGTCTCCGCGTCCGTGAGGATGCCGCGGCCCAGGAACACCATGCCCGGGTGCGGCTCCGCGCGGCGTACGTCGTCGGCGGTGAAGCCCTCGTCGCCGACCATCAGGACGGGGGTGTCGGAGCGTTCCGCTCCGTCGTGCGTCGCCTCGGCGACGTCGAAGCCGTCCATGTCCGGCAGGGTGCGGCAGACGACCAGCAGGCAGGGGGCGTCCTCGGCGATCAGGGCCAGCGCGGCGGCGCCGTCCGCGGCGGTGCGCACGGTACGTCCCGGCAGCGCCCCGGCCAGCAGCCGCCGCCACTGCTCGCGGCGGGCCGCGCAGGGGTCGGCGACCACCGCGGGGGCGGTGAGCCCCGGGGGCCGCAGGGCGCGCAGCGCCCGGTCCAGATCGGGGCCGGAGACGGGGCCGTAGAGCAGGAAGGGGGTGTGACGCAGCGCCGGGTGGTCGTGGAGGCGCCGGACGGCCGACCACTCCTGCGGCCGGGCCCCTTCGGCGTCCCAGACGACGGCGGCCGGTCCGCCCTCCGCGACGAGGGAGGCGAGGTCGTCGTCCGGGTCCAGGCGGCGCAGCGGCAGGTTCTGCCGCCGGGCGAGGGCGGTGGCCTCAGGGGGCGGCACGTTGGCGGCGGCGACCAGGAGGGCGCGGCCGGTGCCCGGGGCGGCTCCGGGTGCGCGGCCGCCGCGGCCTTCGGCGCGGTCGACGCCTTCTTCCAGCCCGCCCGGGTATCGATCCTGCCCTCGGTGGTGGACAAGGAGACGCTCCCCTCCGCCAACGCCCTGCTCGGCGCGGGCGCCCGGGTCTCCGCCGTGCTGGGCCCGGCCACCGGCGGCCTCGTGGTCGCCCTGTCCCAGGCACCCGTCGCCTTCCTCGTCGACGCGGTGTGCTTCGC